>JACDFU010000152.1 GCA_013815585.1 Chloroflexota bacterium | reverse complement strand
GGAGGCAGCGGCCCATGGAGGCGCACCGGCCATCGTCCTGGTGCCCGACGGCCTGGCTGCCCTGCAGCACGCCGCAGCCGCCTGGCGAGGGCGCTTTCAGCCCGTCGTGGTCGGCGTCACTGGTTCGCTGGCGAAGACGTCCACCAAGGAGGCGATTGCCGAGACGCTCGCCGGGCGCTGGACCGTGCTGCGCAACGAGGGCAACGAGAACAACGAAGTGGGCCTGCCCCTCACGCTCCTTCGGCTGGGGCCAGAGCACGAGGTCGCCGTGCTGGAGATGGGTATGTACGTGCCGGGGGAGATCGCAACGCTCGCTGCGCTGGCGCATCCAACGATCGGCGTGGTCACGGCCGTTCGCGGCACCCATCTGAGCCGTGCCGGCTCGATCGAGGCGATCGAGCGCGGCAAGGGTGAGCTCGTGGAGGCCCTCCCGGCCTCCGGGACGGCGGTACTCAACGCCGACGATCCCCGCGTGGCGGGCATGGCCGCCCGGACCCGAGCTCGCGTCGTCTCCTACGGCTTCGCATCGGCGGCTGACGTTCGCGCCGAGGCGGTCACCTCGCTCGGCACCGAGGGCATGCGCTTCCGCCTGGTGATCGGCACCGACCGAATGGAGGCCACGACGCCGGCGCTGGGACGGCACAGCGTCCACAACGCCCTCTGTGGAGCCGCCGTGGCCACGGCGCTCGGCATGGGCCTACCACAGATCGTCCAGGGAATCCGGCGGGGCTTTCGCGCTCCCCACCGAACGTCGCTGATCCGCGTGGGCGACTGGCAGATCCTCGACGACAGCTACAACGCTGCGCCCGATTCCATGGCCGCGGCGCTGGAGCTGCTGGCTTCGCTGCCCGGCAGGCGCATCGCGGTGCTGGGCCCCATGCTCGAGCTGGGACCGTCCGAGAACGAGGCGCATCGGGCAGTCGGAAGGCAGGCAGCCGCGGCAGCGGAGATCGTCGTCACGGTGGGCGAGGGCGCCAGAGGGATCGCGGAGGGTGCCTGGATGGCGGCCGGCGGCAGCGGTTCGGTGCACCCCGCGGCCGATCGCTCGGAGGCGCTTGCCATCCTGCGCCGCGAGCTGCGGCCGGCGGACGTCGTGCTCATCAAGGCGTCGCGCGGCGCGGGGCTTGACTGGATCGTCGACGAGCTCGTTGGCGCAGAAGGCGGATCGACCTCGTGAGCATCAGCGTCCAGATCGTCCAGGGCATCCTGCTGGCCTTTGCGCTGGTCGTCATCCTCACCCGGCCGTACCTGCAGCTCCTCAGGCGACTCGGCTTCGGCAAGCGGATTCGCGAAGACGGTCCGGGCTCGCACCTGGTGAAGGAGGGGACGCCGACGATGGGCGGCCTGCTCATCATCATCGTCGTCATCTCGCTGGCCCTCTTCCTCAACATCCTCGGGCCCGATACGTTCGCCCCGATCGTGACGCTCGGCCTGGTGGGTGCCCTCGGTGCAGCCGACGACTACCTGAACGCGCGGACCGGGGAGGGGATCCGGATTCGCCAGAAGCTGCTCTGGCAGATCGTCGTGGCGGTCGTGGCCGCTTTCCAGATCCAGCGGACGTATGCCATCGACCAGATCGCGGTGCCCTTCATCGGGGCGGTGCCGATCGATCCCTTCCTTTACGTCCTCTTCGCGGCCTTCGCGATCATCGGTGCGAGCAACGGGGTCAACCTCACCGACGGGCTCGACGGCCTGGCGGGCGGCACCCTCATCTTTGCCTTCGTCGCCTTCATGATCATCGCGCTGCTCAACCCGATCGCCGTCCGGGGCACGGTCGTGAACCAGGAGAGCCTGGCGGTGTTCTGCGCGCTCATCATCGGCGCGCTGCTCGGCTTCCTGTGGTTCAACGTCCACCCGGCCCAGATCTTCATGGGCGACTCGGGCTCTTTGTCGCTCGGGGCGACGCTCGCAGTCACCGCCCTCATCACCGGCCAGATCCTGGTCCTGCCGATCATCGGCATCATCTTCGTCGCGGAGACCGCCTCGGACATCATCCAGATCGTCAGCTTCCGGCTCACCGGCCGGCGCGTCTTCCGCATGGCGCCGATCCACCATCACTTCGAGCTGGGCGGCTGGGACGAGGAGAAGATCACGCTCCGCTTCTGGATCGTCGGGGTGCTCGCGGCGATGCTCGGGGTGGTCTTCTTCCTGGCCACGATCCAGAACCGGGTAGCGTGACGGGGCTCAGGGCAGTGGCCGTCCGCAGCGACCCCATCGACCTCCGGGGGCTGAGCCTTGATTCCTTTGCCGGGCGACCCGTCTCGGTCCTCGGGCTTGCCCGCAGCGGCCTGTCGCTTGCGCGGTTCATGCACGACCGTGGCGCGAAGGTCACCGTGTATGACGGCCGCGACGCCGCCGATCTGCAGGGAGCGATCGAGGCGCTCGAAGGCCGGCCCGTACGGCTCTTGCTGGGGCCGATGGTCGATCCGCAGGACGCCCTGCGCGATCAGGCGCTCGTCACGACCTCGCCTTCCATCAGCAGCCGCTTCCCGACGACGGAGCCGCGACTGCGGGCGGCGCTCGGCGCCATCGAGAAGGAGGGTCGTGTCCCCGTCATCAGCGAGATCGACCTCTTCCTCCGGCTCTGCCCCGCCAGGACAGTGGGGGTGACCGGAACCAAGGGCAAGACGACCACGAGCTCACTATCTGCCGCAGTGCTGCGCGCCGGGACGGCGCCGGTGGTGCTGGGCGGAAACATCGGCACGCCGCTCGTCGAACAGCTGCCGCGCCTGACCGCCGACCACCGCGTCATCATCGAGCTCTCCGAGCTCCAGTTGCCGACCCTTTCGCGTGGCACCGACGTCGCCGTCTACACGCACGTGACCGGCGACCACCTGGATCGCCACGGGTCACTCGAGGCATACCGGGCCGTGAAGCGGCGCCTGGCCGAGCTCCTGCCGAGCCATGGCGCGCTGGTGGTGAACGCAGAGGATCCCGTCAGCGGGGCCTATGCGGCTCCGTCCGGTGCCCGGACGGTCAGATACCGCCGCGGACCGGCTCTCCTCGGAGGCGTCGGCCTGGCCCAGGGGTGGATCGTGACCGACGCCGTTCCTCGTCTCGAAGGCGGGGAAGGTCGCAACGAGCGCGTCATGCCGCTCGACGAGATCCCGCTGCCGGGCGAGCACAGCGTCAGCAACGTACTGGCGGCCGTTGCGGTCGGCGCGCTGTTCGGCATTCCCCCCACAGGGATGCGTGGCGCTGTCGGCGGCTTTCGCGCCGTCGAGCACCGCCTGGAGCCCGTCCAGATCGTTGACGGCGTGCTCTTCGTGAACGACTCACAGGGGACACAGCCAGATGCCGTGGTGGCGGCGCTGCGGAGCTTTCCCCCGCCGCTCGTCCTGATTGCCGGGGGCCGTGACAAGGGCGTACCGCTCGACGACCTTGCACGGGAGGCTGTCGAACGGGCTGATGCTGTTGTCCTCATCGGTGAGAGTGCGCCCCTGCTGCACGGTCTCCTTGCTGCGGCAGGGCACCCGCGCTTCGAGGTGGCCCCGGACCTGGGCACCGCAGTCGAGCGCGCGGATGCCCTCGCGCGAGCTGCCCTTGTCGCAGGCCGTGGGGGTCACAGGGGGCCGACCTCGACCGCCACGGTCCTGCTCAGCCCGGCTGCGGCCAGCTTCGACATGTTCGACGACTACGAGGCGCGCGGTCGGGCGTTCAAGGCGGCCGTGACGCGACTCGCTGAGGGCAGGGGACCGTCGCCCGTCGAGGTGCAGACAGAATGAGAAGCTCATCGGTCGCAGTCCCGCCTGCCAGGATCCGCCTCGGGAGCTGGCTGGATGAGTGGCTCGGGCGGCCGTCCCGGCCGCAGAATGCGAGCCGAAGCACGGGCGTGCAGCGTGAGCGGCATGCCCCCGATTACATGACCTTCCTGGCCGTGCTCGCGCTCGGTGCGATCGGCATCCTGATGGTCTACTCGAGCTCCGGGATCCGCGCCTATCTGCAGCGCGACGACACCTTTGCGGTCGTCGGCCCCCAGCTCCTCTGGGCACTCCTTGGCATCCTGGCCATGCTCGTGACGATGCGGATCGATTACCGCTATCTGCGGCTGATCTCCGTACCGATGTTCGGGGCTGCGCTCGTCCTCCTCGCCCTGGTCCTGGTTCTGCCCACCGACGAGGGACCGGTCCGCTCGGTCGTGGTGGGCGGCTCAGCTCGCTGGTTCCAGATCGGTGGGCTGCCCGCGGTTCACCCGGCCGAGTTCGCAAAGCTCGCACTGGTCGTCTACCTGGCGCACTGGATGGCCCGCAAAGGCCACCGGGTGGGCAGCG
Source organism: Chloroflexota bacterium (assembly GCA_013815585.1). Lineage (GTDB taxonomy): Bacteria > Chloroflexota > Limnocylindria > Limnocylindrales > CSP1-4 > JACDFU01. Next base: position 1,805 of record JACDFU010000152.1, on the reverse strand, counting down.
TGATCCACGGGACCATCCCGTTCCTGCTGCTGGCCGGCCCCGTGATCCTCCTGGTCGTGCGCGAGCCGGACCTGGGGACGACCGGCGTGCTCACCCTTACCGCCTTCACGATGTTCTGGGTGGCGGGAGCGAACCTGTGGCAGTTCCTCCTGCTCATCCCCGCCGGCATTGCCGGCGTCGCGTTCGTGATCACGAGCAACGCGTACCAGATGACCCGCGTCCAGGCCTTCCTCGATCCCTGGCAGGACCCGGCGGGGATCGGCTTCCACACCATCCAGGGGCTGCTGGCCCTGGGGCTCGGCGGGTTTGTGGGGTCCGGCCTGGGCGGCAGCCGCCAGGCGGCCGGCCTCTACCTGCCCAACGCCTCCAACGACTTCATCTTCGCCGTCGTCGGCGAAGAGCTGGGCCTGCTGGGCGGCTTGGCGGTGGTGGCGCTGTTCCTCATCCTTGCATACCGGGGTATTCGGATCGCGCTTTCTGCGCCGGATACCTTCGGCGGGTTGCTGGCGACCGGCATCACCGCCTGGCTCGCGCTTCAGGCCTTCATCAACATGAGCGTCGTCGTCTCACTCATGCCAATCACAGGCATCACGCTGCCCTTCGTCAGCGCGGGCGGCTCATCGCTCATCGTCAGCTTCGCGGCGGTGGGTATCCTCCTGTCGATCTCCCGCGAAACGCAACCTCGAGGAACGTGGAACGATGCGGATTCTGATCGCGGGCGGCGGCACCGGCGGCCACATCTACCCGGCGCTGGCAGTCGTCCGTTCTCTCCGCGCGCGTCGCGAGGACGTTGATTTGCGCTGGGTCGGCGGTCGGCGGGGCCTTGAGTTCGGCCTCGTTCCGGACGAGGGGCTGTCGCTCGATCGGCTCTGGCTGCGCTCACTCCGTTCGGTCGACTTGTCCCTCCCGACGCTGCTCGATCCGATCCGCTTGGGCGCGTCCTTCCCCCAGGCCATGGCGCTCCTCGGGCGGCTGCGGCCGGCGGCCATCTTCACGACCGGCGGCTACGTCGCCCTGCCGGTCGTCTCAGCAGCGGCCGCGCTGCGGGTCCCCGTCCTGCTCTGGGAGGGGAACGTCGTGCCGGGTCGCAGCGCCAGGGTGATCGCCCGGCTCGTCCGCGCCGTGGCCGTGAGCTTTGCTTCCACCTGTGGAGCGCTACCCGGCCCCTGCTACGTGACCGGCACCCCGACCCGTGAGCTCGGCAGCGCTGACCGAGGCGAGGCCCGGCAGCGCCTGGGCATTCCCGGGGATGCCCGGCTGATGCTCATCTTCGGCGGCTCCCAGGCCGTGCGTCGCTTCGACAGCGCGGTCGAAGCCGCCCTGCCGGGACTCGTGGAGAAGGCGTACGTTCTGCATCTCACGGGCCACGATGCATATGGCGGCGCACTCGCGCGCAAAGAGCGACTGCCTGCCACGGTCCGTGACCGATATCGACCGCATGCGTTCCTGCGCGACGAGATGAGCGATGCGCTCGCGGCCGCGGATATGGTGGTGGGGCGGGCGGGCTCCTCGACGATCGCCGAGGTGACCGCGGTAGGCGTGCCCATGATCGTCGTGCCCTATCCACACGCCGCGGGCCACCAGCGTGCGAACGCGCGCCTCCTCGTCGAGGCAGGCGGCGGAGAACTCGTCGACGACGAGGACTTCGACGGGCAGGCGCTGGCGGCAGCCGCTGTGCTGCTCGACGACGAACCGCAGCTGAGCGCGATGGGTGCTGCGAGCAGGTCGCTTGGCCGGCCAGGCGCCGCGGGGGCGGTTGCGGAGCTCGTCCTGGCGCTCGCCGAGCGCCGGCCGCTGCCGGACCC
>JACDFU010000035.1:6442-19202 GCA_013815585.1 Chloroflexota bacterium | reverse complement strand
GGCCGTGGCTGGGCTTTGGCTCGCCACGGCCGGGATCCTGGGTGTCACCTCTGGCCTGCTGGTCGTGGCCATCGCGGGCGGTTACCTGGTCGGCCTGGCGGTAAGCGCGGGCTGGAGCGCCGACCCATCTGTCAACGGGCCCGCTCCGGGAGTCGCTGAAGGCGCCGGTCGGCCCACAGACCGCCGACCGCAGCTCCTCGCCGCCTTGCTGGGAGCCGCTGCCTGGCTCGTCGGGACGTACCTGGCCTACCTGTGGGGCCTCTTCGCACGGCCGGCCTCCAGCGCCCCGTTCATCGACCGGGTGAGGGAGTCGCCATTCCTCGAGACGCTCGCCGCCCAGCTCAGCGTGCTCGAGTTGCTTCAGATCGGAATCCTGGTCCTCGTCGCCTGGCGGGTGGTGGCGCGCCAGCGGGGCTGACCGCGCGGCCAGGATCGCTCGGCAGGCGCCGGTAGTCGAGAGGGACGGTCATTCGCGCCGAACTGGCCCCGTCTCACCGCGGAAGGGCATCTTCTGTGTCTCGATCGCCTGCAGGCTCATGCGCAGCGCCGAGGTCTTCTGCTGGGCAACCTCGCGGACGTAGATCACCTCCTCCTCCGCCGTCATGGGTCGACCCCGAACGATCGATTTCGGCTTGCCGACCATGAGCCAGGCCAGGTGGTAGCGATCCATGGAACCCCAGGCGGCACTAAGCAGGTCGTCGGAGAGCTGGAGCCAGAGCCGCAGGGCGCCCAGACTGGGCGCCTGCTGCAGGCGCTCGCCTTCCTCGACGAGCCAGCGGGTCTCACGAACCAGGTCCTCCCGCTTCATCGGCCCCTGAGCCTCACGGACCCGAGTCGCCCGTCAGCACGAATTGCTCCCGGGCAGCGCGTGCCTGGCCGGTGATCGGGCCAGGGCGGCCGCTGCCAACCGGCTCGCCCTCGAACCTGGTCACCGGCAGAATCCCGGCCACGCTGCTGGAGAGAAAGGCTTCGTCGGCATCGACCAGGTCTCGCGTGGTAAGCCACCCCTCGCGCGTGCCGAGGCCCGCGCGCCGGGCCCAGCCCAGCACCCAGCCGCGTGTCGTGCCCGACAGGATTCCGCAGTCGATCGCTGGCGTGGCCACGTCGTCGCCCTGGACGAGAAAGAGGTTCGCGCTGGTCGCTTCGAGGAGGAAGCCATCGTTGGTCAGGAAGAGCGCGTCATCTGCTCCGGCGCGGCGCGCCTCCAGCCGTGCGAAGACGTAATCCGCGCGAGCGGTGGTCTTCAGCGCCGCGAGGGGGTTGGAGGGATCTCGGCGGACCTGGCTCGCGACGATGGAGAGTCCGCGCTCAAGGCGCTCCGCCGGCGGCGGAACCGCGGCCCATGCCTGAACGACGATGGTGGGCTCTGCGCCCTCCTCGGGCGGCAGCAGCCCTCGCCCGAGTGTCGCACCGCGGGTCACCGTGATCCGGATGGCCGCATCTGCGTCTGTTCCTGTCAGCCCCTCGGCTGCGAGCAGCTCAGCGATCGCCCGCTCCATCTCCGTCGCCATGGATTCCGGCAGGCGGATCTCCAGGCCGTCTGCCGAGGTTTTCAGGCGGGTCATGTGCTCCTGCAGCTCCGTCACCTGACCCGCGCGGGCGCGCAAAGTCTCGAAGACTCCGTCGCCGAGTTGGAACCCACGGTCGAAAGCCGAGATGTGGTGCTCCGTGGCCCGGAGGAGCACGCCGTCGACCCAGCAGAACCGCGGAAGCGGGGGCACGTCGCCGCTCAAGCAGTGGCCCCCCGAGCGACCGTCTCCCGACCGCCGATGGCTCCGAGCGGCCCGCGGGCCTTGGCCACCGTCTCATCCCACTCTGCTGATGGTTCCGAGCGCCAGGTGATTCCGCCGCCAACGTGGAGGCTGAGCGACTCGCCGTCGGCGACGAAGGTGCGGATGAGGATCGACGAGCCCATCTGTCCGCCGGCACCGATCCAGACGAGTGCGCCCGTGTATGGGCCCCGGCGTACGGGCTCGAGCGTCTCGATGAGCTCCATGGCGCGGATCTTCGGCGCCCCGGTGATGGAACCCCCGGGAAAGGCCGCGGAAAGCAGATCGAAGGCGTCCCGACCGGCCTCGAGCCGGCCCGTCACCGTTGAGACGAGGTGCTGGACGCTCGCGGTCCGCTCCAGGCGGCAGAGACGCGGAACACGGACGGAATCGGGCTCGCAGACGCGGCCGAGATCGTTGCGCAGGACGTCGACGATCATCGTGTTCTCGGCTCGATCCTTGGCGCTGCCCAGCAGCTCGCAGGCCAGCCGGCGATCCTCCTCCGGCGTGCGACCACGCGGCCGCGTGCCCTTGATCGGATCCGCCTGGACCACACGCACCTCGTCGACTGACAGGAACGGCTCGGGCGAAGCTGAGACGAGTGCACGCGACCCTACGCCGTCCTCGCTGCCCAGCCCAAGGTCCAGGAAGGCGGCGAACGAGACGGGGTCGCCTGTCCGAAGTCGCCGGTAGAGCGGCCAGGGCTCACCTCGGAATGTCGTTCGCAACCGCCTCGACACGTTTGCCTGGTAGAGCTCGCCCTCGGCGATCGCGGAGCGTACGGCCTGGACCATGCGCTCGAAGGCCGCCTGGTCCAGGTTCGAGGTGAAGTCGAGCGGGAGCTCGGCCGTCGCGGTTGCTTCGCCACCAGCGACCTGGCCCGCCGAAGCGAGTCGCTCGAGCACCTCCCCCCGACGTCGCTCGCGACGGGCAACATTCCCATCGACTGAGCGGATGGCCAGCCAGGCGTTCCCGGTCCGGGTGTCCCAGCCCACGACCCAGTCGTACAGGCAGAGGCGCAGCTCCGGCAGGCGGCCCTCATTCCGTGCCTGGACGGGCAGCTGCTCCAGCCGGCGGCCCAGGTCGTAGGCAAGGTAACCGCACAGCCCGCCCGAGAACGGGGGATGGCCGCCGCCAGTGGTCGCGTTGTCATCGAGTCGGGCCAGCAGGGACCGGGCGTCGGCAAAGGGGTCGGGGCCAGGCGAGGCTCGTTCCAGGACCGCCAGCGGGTCCGCCGTGAGGTAGCTCCACCGCGAGCCGCGACCGCTGCGGGCGCTCTCCAGGAGGACGAGCCCGGGAAGGTCAGCGAACCGCTCGGCGACGTCCATCGCCGCAAGGCCGGCCAGGCCGGGGAGCGGCTCGACCACAGGGGAGTGGCCGGTCAACGGCCGCGTCAGGGCGCCCATGGCGAGCATTATGGTCGAGGCTCTCTTCTGCCCTGGTTCCCGTCGAGGTGCTCCGTGCCCGTCCAGATGCTCGATCCCGTCCGGCTACAGCGCGCCTTCGACCTGGTCCGCGGCCACGTTGCGACGGGGCAGGTGCCGGCCGCCGTGCTGGCCGTCGCAACGTCGCGTGAAACGGTGCGCGTCGAGGCCTTTTCGGGGACTGATTTCGTCGAGGTGGACTCGCGCTTCGCCGTTGCATCGATCACGAAGCCCTCGTCGCTGCCGCCGTGATGCAGCTGGTGGAAGCGGGGCAGCTGGTGCTGGACGATCCCGTCGTTCGCTATCTGCCCGAGTTCAGGCCGCCTCCCCGGGGGCAGGGGGAGCCTGGTGGTGAAGCCGTCACCGCCTGGCAGATCCTCAGCCACACCTCGGGGATGCGTGACATCGCCGAGCCGCTTGAGCGCGTCGGGATCGGCGCGACCCGTATCTACGAGGAACTCTGCCGTCGCCCGCTCGCGTCGCCCCCGCGAGCCGAATACTCGTACTGCAGCGACAGCTTCTACGTGCTGGGGGAGCTGATCCGTCGGCTCTCCGGGCTGCCCTACCCCGAGTACCTGCGGGAGCGCCTCTTCAAGCCACTGGGGATGGTTTCGACCAGCTTCGATCCGGGGCCCGCGGGCGCTCGAGCTCCTTTCCACGCTGCGCCGGAAGCCGAGCCTGCGACGGAAGACACGTTCTCCGCCCTGGCCAGCCTTGCCCATCCGGGTGCCGGGCTGAGCGCCCCCGCGGGGGACGTGGTGGCCTTCGGCCGCGCGATGCTCTTCGGCGGAACCCTCGACTCGGCTCGCGTCCTTGGCAGGCCCTTCGTGGAGCTGATGACGCGCGAGCAGACGGCCGGCATCCTGGAGAGCGGCACGCCGCCGCGCGAGCCGCGCTACGCCCTTGGCTGGGCGAAGTCCGGCCTGGACGGCTCGAGCCCAGGTTCACCAGCGCAGTTCGGCCACGCCGGCGCCACGGGCACGAGGCTGTGGGTGGACCCGGCCCACGACCTCGTCATCGTCTTCCTGATGAACGTCTGGGGCGCCGAGAACCACTATGGCCTGAGCGCGGTCCAGGCCCTCTACGGCGCGCTCGACTGAGGGACGGAGCGGCCGGGTCGACCCGGCCGCCGTGTCAGCGCTCGATGGGCACGTTGACCATGGAGCCCCACTCGGTCCACGAGCCATCGTAGTTCTTGACCTTTGGATAGCCGAGCAGCTCCTTGAGCACGAACCACGAGTGGCTCGAGCGCTCACCGATCCGGCAGTAGGCGATCACGTCCTTGTCTGGCGTGATGCCCTTGGACTCGTAGAGCTGCTTGAGCTCGTCGGCACTCTTGAACGTGCCATCCTCGCTGACGGCCTGGGCCCATGGGATTGACTTGGCGCCTGGGATATGCCCGCCTCGCTGGGCGGTTTCGGTCATGCCCGGAGGGGCGATCACCTCGCCGCTGAACTCGGCCGGCGACCGGACGTCGACCAACGCCAGCTTCTGGTCCCCGAGCTTGGGCAGGACGTCGTCGCGAAACGCTCGCAGGTCCCAGGAAGGCTCGGAGACCTTGACGTCCGTCTGGTCGTGGGCGGGCGTGTCGGTCGAGAGCGGCAGGCCCTGGTCGAGCCAGTACTTGCGACCGCCGTTGAGGATGCTGAGCTTGTCCCAGCCATGGAGCTTGAGCTGCCAGTAGGCCCAGGCGGCGAACCAGTTGTTGTTGTCCCCGTACAGAACGATGTGGGTGTCCTTCTCGATCCCCGACGCCCGCAGGAGCTTCTCGAGGTCGTCCCTGCTGACGATGTCTCGACGAATGCCGTCCGACAGCTGGCTGGTCCAGTTCCAGCCAACGGCTCCCGGAATGTGGCTCTGGTCGTAGGCGGCCGTATCGACGTCGACTTCGACGAAGCGGACCTTCGGGTCCTCCAGGTGCTCCTGCGCCCACTCGGAGCTGACAAGTGCTGAATCGGTGGCGTATCCGGCGACGGTCATGGCGGAATCCCTCCTGTCGGTCAACGAGCCGCGGGAGCGGCGAAGCAACGGCAGCGCCGATCGAACGGCGCCTGGCGGTGAGCGGGCCTCAGTCCCGCCCGGGACAGCTCCGCATACCGGCCAGGGGGCGCGGCGCGATCAGGCCCAACGTCACGGCAGCGCGCCCTCCTCGACCGCGAACGTGCGCAGCCGTGCGTGGCAATCCGCCGCGAGGCGTTGAACCTGCCGAACGATCCAGGGGTCGACCCTCGATGATTCCTCGATCGTAACGGTGGGTCCGCTGGCGTCCTCCCCCACGACGATCCCCTCGCGGTTGCGATAGTCGCTCATCCAGTTCACCTGCAGCTGGAGCAGCGCATCCACAACGACCGGCCGGCTGAACGACCAGTCGACGTACTCGGCGTTGAGCCGATCGACGATGTCCCTCAAACGGACCGGCTCACCGCGCGGAATTCGTGCCAGGAGATGGGCGATCCGAAGCGAGGCGAACGGATCTCCGCTCTCCGCGATCTGCGGGGGCTGAAGGTGTGGGTCGGGCAAGTCCGGAACCTCGCGAAGGGCCAGCATCGGCCGCCTGACTCTAGCAGAGGGTCCGGGCGGACCCGCGTGCGCCGTCGTACCGTAGCGACATGTCACTTCGCCGATTCCTGAACCTGCCCCCAGACCAGGCTGCCGAAGCCGCGTCCGCAGTCGCACCGAGGCGGAGCAACACCACCGACGACCCGGATACAGCAACCGTCAGACGGATCGTCACCGAGCTCGAGTCGCTGCCAGCTGAGCAGAGCCGCTATCTCGCCGCCTTCGCGTACGTGCTCAGCCGGGCGGCGCACGCGGACCTGGAGATCAGCGCGGCGGAGACGCAGGTGATGGAGGAGATCGTGGCGCGGTACGGCGGCCTGCCCGCTCCGCAGGCCGTCCTGGTGGTCGAAATCGCCAAGAGCCAGGCGCGGCTGTACAGCGGCACGGAGGATTACCTGGTCACTCGTCAGTTCCGGGACATGGCTACCGAGGAGCAGCGCAAGGCACTTCTGCGCTGCTGCTTTCTCATCGGAGCGGCCGATGCCTCCATCAGCGCCGAGGAGAACGCAGAGATCAGTCAGATCGCAACGGAGCTGGGGTTCGTGCTGGCTCAGCTGAACGAGGTACGGAGGGACTTTCACGAGCAGCTGACCGTGGTGCAGCAGCTGCGGGCTCGAGCGCGGGAGGCTCCAGGGCAGGGCTGATCAAGCCATCCCGCATGCGAACGATTCGGTCGCACGCAGCGGCCACTTCGGGATCGTGCGTGACCAGGACGAAGGTCTGACCCTGCTCCCGGTTGAACCTGCGAAGCAGCCCCAGGATCTCGGTGCTCCGGTCCGTGTCGAGGTTGCCCGTGGGCTCGTCGGCCAGAACGAGGGCGGGTCGGTTGACGAGCGAGCGCGCGATGGCCACCCGCTGTTGCTCGCCGCCCGAGAGCTCCGCCGGCCGGTGCCGGGCTCGGTCCGCCAGGCCCACCAGCTCAAGGGCATCGAGGCCGGCCGCCTGGGCCGCCACACTGCTGGCCCCCGCGTAGTCCGGGGCGAGCGCCACGTTCTCCAGCGCGCTCAGCGTCGGGATCAGGTTGAACGACTGGAAGACGAAACCCATCTGACGAGCCCGCATCCGCGTGCGCGCGCCATCGGAGAGCCTGGTCACGTCCTGACCGGCGACGCGTAGCTCGGGCGGCGGCCCGCCGTCCTGGTCGGGACCGTGGAGCAGGCCGAGGATGTGCATCAGCGTGCTCTTTCCGGAGCCTGACGGACCCATGATGGCGACCATCTCCCCGGCGGCAATCTCGACTTCCACACCACGCAGCGCCTTCACGATGTTGCCGCGCCCGAGCCGGTAGGTCTTGCGCAGGTTCCGCCCCTCGAGAAGAAGCGGCGGGGGGCTACTCATAGCGAAGCGCCGTCACGGGATCCAGTCGGGCCGCGTTCCAGGCCGGGGCCAAACCGGCCAGCATGCCCAGGCCGGTCGAGAAGACCACCGCGAAGAACGCCGTCTCGGGCGTGAGTTCGAAGAGGACGGTTCCCGACTCGCGGCCGGCCTCGTTGGCGAGGACGATCACGACCGCGCCCAGGATCAGTCCCAGCAGGCCGCCGATGAGGCCGATCAGGCCGGCTTCCGTCACCAGCTCGCGGATGATGCGCCGGCGCGGGCCGCCGATTGCCCGTTTGATGCCGATCTCGCGGGTTCGCTCGGCGACGGCCATGGCCATGGTGTTGATGACCGACAGGCCGCCCACGACCAGGCTGATCAGGGCCACGCCCACGATGATCGCGTTGAAGATGGCCGTGGTCGACCCGACGAGTGTGTCGAACTCCGCACCGGTCAGGGTCGCAGCATTCGGCACCTGCGTTTCGATCCGTGCGGCGACGGCGGCGATATCGGCGCCCTGCTCCGGATAGACCACGACCTGCGAGGCCAGGTCGGTCGTGTCGAGGTCGGCGCGAAAGATGGGCGGGAGGCTCTCTGCGAAGATCTCCTGCGCCGCCCGAAGCGGGACGTAGGCGGTCGTGTCGGGCGCGGTGAGGGTCGGCTCCAGGATGCCGACGATCTCGAACGGCCGGTCACGCACCTGGAAGGTCCCGCCAACCGAGGCACCCGCATCCCGCGCCAGGTCGGCGCCCAGGACCACGACGTTGCGGCCCTCGTCCTCGGGTGCCAGGCCTCGTCCCCTCGTGTATCGAAGAACGAAGGTCTCTCGACCCTGGTCGGCGCCGGCTAGCTGTCCCTGGAGCTGGTCGGGGATGTCGAAGCTGAGCCCGCGACCTTCCGTGCTGAGAAGGAGCTGGATCTGGGGCACGGCCACCGCCACGCCCTGCACCTGGTCGATGCCGCGCGCCACAGACAGGGACATGGGCGCGTTGCCGAAGACCCCATCCGAGGCGTCCGTGACGATGATCTTGTCACCGAAATAGCTGCTGCCGCCTTCGACCAGCGAGTTGATCTTGTTCGCCATCGAGCCGAAGACGACCAGTGCCCAGATCCCGATGGTGATGCCCAGGATCGTGAGGGTCGTGCGGACCTTGCGCCGCGTGAGGTTGCGCAGGAGGTGCATGGAGCCTGGCTACCAGGTCTCTTGGTGAAGGATCTCGTCGAGCTCCTTGCGGCCGCCCGGCCGTTTCGGCTGCTCGAGCACCTTTGGGTCCGCCGGATAACCGAGGGCAAGCATGAACGGCGCGTGGTGCGTGGGTGGGTAGCCCAGGATTTCGCGCAGACGGTCCGGCTCGTAGACCGTGATGGGACAGCTGCCGATGCCCAGCTCCCAGGCAGTCAGGACCATGTTCTGGGCCGCCCGTCCCGAGTCCCAGGTGATCGCCAATGAAGCGTCGGGCAAGCGCGGGTCCGGCGTGACGATGGCAATGACGGCGGCCGCCTGGGCCATGTGAGTGCCGTAGGGCGCTACCTCGGTCAGGGCCCGGAGTCGAGCGCGGTCCCGCACGACCAGGAGGTCCCAGCGCTGCTTGTTGCGCGAGCTGCCGGCCCGGCGCGCGGCATTCAGGATCCTGTGCAGCTCTGGCTCTGTGATCGGCCGGTCGGCGTACTCACGAACCACCCTCAGCGAATCGACGGCTGCCCAGGTCTCCACCCGCGCAGGATAGGGCGAGTGACGCATCGCGCGATGCGGAGCGGCATCTGCGACCCTCTTGCAACGGAGCTGGCCGTACCGGCATGACGGCGTCGCGGCCTCGTCGGAGATGGTCCGGCCATGGAGGCGGAGGCCAGCAGCTGGGACGTGGCAGTGGTAGGGGCGGGGTATGCAGGCCTGGCGGCCGGGCTGAGCCTGTGTCGCCACCGGCTCAACACGGTGCTCTTCGATGGTGGGGCGGTCCGCAACACCGCCGCACTGGAAGTGCACGGGTACCTGGGGCTACCCGGCAGGTCAGCCGCGGAGCTGGTCGAGATCGGGCGGCGCCAGGTCACAGAGGTGGGCGGCCGGATCGAGTCGAGCCAGGTCATCGCCGCGGAGCCGATCACGGTCGATGGCGAGCTCGGCTTTCGGCTCGAGGCCGACGATGGGCGGGCCTGGACCACGAAACGTCTTCTGCTGGCAACCGGTGTGCGAGACCTGATCCCGGACATCGAGGGCTTCAGCGAGTTCTACGGGCGCTCAGTCCATGTCTGCCCACATTGCGACGCCTACGAGTGGAGAGACCAGCCGATCGCCATCGTCGCCTGGAACGACGCGACCAGGGCGTTCGCATCAAAGCTCAGCCATTGGAGTCAGCGGCTGACCGTCGTCACGGACGGACGTCGACCCGAGATGAGCGCGGCCGAGCAGGCGCACCTGGAGCGGCGCGGCATCCAGATCAAGACCGGCACGGTCAGTCGCTTCGAGGGCAGGGACGGCCGGCTGGAGGGGCTGCGGTTCACCGATGGAGAGTTGTTGCCCGTGAAGGCAGCTTTCTTCAACATCGGCGAGCAGTTCCAGACCGCTCTCGCGGAGAAGCTCGGCTGCCGGCTGTCGGCCAGCGGGGCGATCCAGGTTGACGCCGAGGGACACACGAGCGTCGAGGGCGTGTGGGCGGCGGGGGACGTGACAGGCGACTCGCAGTTCATCCCGGTCGCGGCCGCGAGTGGGTTGAAGGGTGCTCTAGACATCTACCGCACGCTTGCTCCCACGGAGCCGGAGACCCACCCGGCCTGAGCGTGCGGCCACCACAGGCAGATCCGTCCGCTAGAGAAGCTCGCCGTGCGCCGAACCGGTCGGTTCGCCCTCGCGAGGGCGCGGTTCCTCGCCCGGCGGGTACTGCGGGAACTCGAGCTCGGTGTCCGCGCGCTGCTCCTCGGGGATCAGCGTGGAAGGCTCGACGATCCCGGCGTTTGTATCGCTGGCACCCATGGTCGTGAGCGACTCGGCCTGTGGCGCTTCAGTGCGGGCAGCACCGCTGTTCCCGTTGCCGGCTCCGGGGGTAGAACCAGGCGCAAGCACCGGCAGCGCCCCACGGGCCTGGCCCTCGATCGCGCCGACGCCGTAGGGCACCCACTTGGAGGGGTCCTGGAGCCTGTGCTGCTCGAGGTTGCCCCGTGAATGGATCTCCTCGAAGCCCTTCGGCTCGATCCACATCCGCTCCCCCGAGAGAAGACCCGACACGCCCGACTGGCCGGGCTCCGGCCGCTGCGCCTGGCAGAATCGACAGCTGGCGCTCTCGTGGCGTTCGTAGGTCGGCGGCTCCTCGTAGGTCGTGATGTAGCCCTCGTAGTTGCGCAGCACCACCTTGTGGTCGGAGTAGCTGATGAGGTAGTTGGGCATGACGGGGATCTTGCCCCCGCCCCCCGGCGCGTCGATGACGAAGGTCGGGACGGCGTAGCCGCTGGTGTGCCCTCGCAGGCCCTCCATGATCTCGAGCCCCTTGCCCACGGGGGTTCGAAAGTGCCCCGAGCCTTCGACCAGGTCGCACTGGTAGATGTAGTAGGGTCGAATGCGGTTCTCGACCATGCGATGGACCAGGGCGCGCATGACGTGGACGCAGTCGTTCACGCCGGCCAGGAGGACCGACTGGTTGCCCACAGGGATGCCCGTCCGGGTCAGCTTGTCGACTGCTCGGGAGACCTCCGGGGTCACCTCGTTGGGATGGTTGAAGTGGAGGTTCATCCAGATGGGGTGATAGCGCTGGAGCATCTCGCAGAGCTCGTCGTCGACCCGCTGAGGCAGGAACACCGGCACACGCGATCCGATCCGGATGACCTCGATGTGGGGGATCTCGCGAAGGCCCCGCATGATCGACTCGAAGAGCTTCGGGGCGAGCGTCAGGCCGTCCCCTCCCGAGATCAGAACGTCGCGCACCTGTGGGGTGCGCCGGAGATAGTCGAGCTGTGCCTCGTGCTCTCGCCGGTTGAAGTTCTGCGTGGGGTCACCCACGATTCGTGAGCGCGTGCAATAGCGGCAGTAGCTGGCGCACTGCGTCGTCACCAGCATCAGCACCCGATCCGGATACCGATGCACGAGTCCGGGGACCGGGGAGTGGCGGTCCTCCGCGAGCGAGTCCTCCATCATCCCGGTGAAGGCCTGGTGCTCCCGGCCGAGCGGGATCACCTGCCGGCGGATCGGGTCGTCCGGGTCATCCGGGTCGATCAGGCTGATGAAGTACGGGGTGATATCCACCCGGAATTTGTCGGGAGCTGAGAGGCCCTCCCGCTCCTCGTCCGTGAGGTTCAGGACCTGCTCGATCTCCTCGAGCTCATTGACCCTGTGCGAGAGCTGCCAGCGCCAGTCGTTCCATTTCTCCGCGGGGATGTCGGCCCAGAGCGGCGCGCGACGGCTGACGGCGGGCGCCCCATCTGGCCCCAGGAGTCGGGCGGGATCCCGGCGATTGACGAACGTGGACTCGGTCAGGGCCGCGTCGGCGGGGGCAGCGTCCAAGTGCATAAATCCTATGCAGTGTGAATGGGCGGCCAATCATAGCGCAGCGCGTGATGACGGCAATCTGCCTCTGGCGGCGCCCCGTTTCCGCCGGCTCTCTCACGATTTCTCGAGGGACGGCGGGGGCAGTTCTCCCATGGTCATGCCGCCGAGGATGATCGCCTGATGCCCGTTACTGCCGTACGGAAGGCCCAACCCACCCCCAAGGCGAGAGGCATCGGGATGCTTATGGCGGGTAGGCCCCTCGCGATGCGCGCGTGATGAGCGAATCGTCGTCTACCGCGTTTCTGACCTCGCCTTCACAGGCGGCTTCTCCGCGTAATGGTCATCAGGCGCACATCGCTGTCTTGTGGGCCCTGAAATTCACGAGCTCGCGGGACACAAGCCGCCTCGAGCGGGCGCTCAATCGGGTGATCGACGCTCCATTGGCTGCGTTTCGGGGCGGGACCTGAGGGGCGCCGGCGGTGGGCGCGGGCGGTGGGGCGCCGGCAACGCGAAGTGGGCTCCCCCGCCCCGTATCCCCTCCTTGCTAGACTCGCCGCGTGGAGACCCCGATCGCCTTTTTGATCTCGATCGTTGTCGCGGCCGGGATGGTCGCCCTGCTCCTGGTTGCCGCGCTCATCCCCGAGAGCCGGGTGTCACGCTGGACACGCCCGGTCGTCGGTCCGAACGGGCGCTACGCCTTTGGCCTGCTGATCGTGCTGTGGATCATCGGCATGGGGATCCTCGCCTCGCTGGGGCTGCCGGCCAACACGGTCGGGGGGCCGGCATTCGTCGGGCTGATCGGCGGGTTCTTCATCTTCATGGGCTTCATCTGGTCCGTGATCGGCGAGTAACCGAGCAACCCAGCCCTTCACTCCATGAAGACGGTCACGATCACCTGGCAGCCTGGCGCGGCTCGTTTCGAGGCGCGCGGCGGTCACGAAGGTCAGACGCTGGCCATCAACGCCCCGCACGAAGGCGGCCCGGTGACCGGCTTCAGCGCCACCGAGCTGCTGCTAGCAGGGGCCGGGGCGTGCTCAGCCTGGGACGTCGTCGAGATCCTCCGCAAGCAGCAGCAGCACATCAGCGCGGTCGAGGTCGAGGTGCGCGGTGAGCAGGACGAACAGCCCCCCTGGCCGTATCGACGATTGCAGCTGCGCTTCACGGTCCGCGGGACCGGCCTCCGCCTGGCCGCCGTCCAGCGCGCCGTCGATCTGAGC
>JACDFU010000035.1:0-6432 GCA_013815585.1 Chloroflexota bacterium | reverse complement strand
CTGAGCGTCGAGCGCTACTGCTCGGTGCGCGCCACCGTTCGAGGCGTCGCTGCCATCGGGACGGAGGTCGAGGTCACCGACGACGAGGTCACCCACGACGAGGGCACGAACATCCAGGTTGGCACTCCGGCGCGAACGGAAGGCTAGGAAACCCCGACCACCGTCCGGTCCCCAGCTCGCACGCCTTGACCCCTGTGCCGGAAGCCCATTCAGATGTGATGCCTGCAACACCTGACCCGCTGAGATCGTCGGCCCGATCAACCGGCTCGCCTGCCCAGCCGGGTTCAGCGCCGCGACCTGGCTTCTTCTATCGCCTCGGCCGGTTCTGCGCGCGCCGACACCGAGCGGTGATCGGCGCCTGGGCGCTGCTTCTGCTGGTTTCCGCGCCCCTGGTTCCGGGTGCCGCCGATGCGCTGCGCGCCGGAGGGTTCTCCTCCCCCCAACTCGAGGCGGCCCAGGCTCGGGCGGTCCTGGAGGCGGAGCTCGGCCAGTCCCCGTCGGCAATGGTGGTCGTCATCCAGTCGACCACCGAGGCGCGGGCCGGCCAGCCTGCCTTCGAAGCGGCGGCGGCGGCGGCCGTCGCGAACGTGGCTACCGCCGAGCACGTGACGGGAGTCTTCAGTCACCAGCTTGCTCCCCGCCAGATCAGTTCGGATGGGCGGACGGTCTACGAGGTGGTGGGTCTGGACCTGGCCCCGGACGACTCTCCCCAAGCCCTCGAGCCGGTGCAGAAGGCGCTTCGCGAGGTGCCTGGCGTCCGTACCTACCTCGCGGGCGCGCCCGCCTTCTACGGCGACATCCAGGCCGTCTCCGAGGCGGACCTGCAGCGTAGCGAGGTGATCTCGCTGCCCCTTGCGGCCCTGGCGCTGCTGGTCGTCTTCGGCGGGGTGGTGGCGGCGGGAGTACCCCTGGTCGTGGGCGGGGCGTCTGTGGTCGTGGCGCTGGCGGCCGTCTTCCTCGTCGCCAGCGTCACGCCGATGAGCATCTTCGTGCTCAACCTGGCCACGCTGCTCGGGCTGGGGCTCGGGGTGGACTACTCGCTGCTGATGACGAGCCGCTTCCGCGAGGAGCTCGCCCGCGCCGGGAAGAGAAGGCAGGGCGAGCGCCGCGGGGAGGCGGGCCGCACCGACGTGTCGATCGGCCGCGCGGAGGTGTCGATCCAGCGCGCGGAGGTGGAGGAGGCCGTCGCGCTGACAGTCTCGACCGCCGGGCGGGCGGTCTTCTTCAGCGGGCTCACGGTCCTCCTCGGCGTCCTTGGGCTGGTGCTCTTCGAGTTCATGATCCTGCGCTCGGTCGGCATCGCAGGGGCAATTGTGGTGGGACTCGCGGTCCTGAGCGCCCTGACGCTGCTGCCTGCCGTCCTTGCGCTGCTCGGGCCGCGGCTCGAGCGACTCTCGGTTCGGAGACAGCGCCCAATCGCAGACGACGAAGGCCGTTGGAGCCGGCTTGCGCACTGGGTGATGGACCGTCCGCTCCAGGTCTTCCTGCCCACCCTCGCGCTGCTGCTCCTCTTCGGCGCTCCGTTCCTGCATGTCCGATTCAACGCGCCGGACGCCTCGATCCTGCCTCCGGACGTACCCTCGCGGACGGCCTTCGACCTCCTGGTGAGCGAGTTCGGGCCTGGCGAGTTCGCTCCGCTCTCGCTTGCCATCCGGACCGACGGACCTGCGACGAGCCCGGAGAACGTGCAGCGCCTGTACGACTACTCGCGCCGCCTGGAGACCGATCCGCGGGTAAGCCGGGTAGACAGCATCGTGGACATCGATCCGCGCATCTCGTTGAGCCAGTATCAGCTGCTGCTCAGCCAGCCCGGGGGCGTGCCTGACCGGTTCATCGCCGCCGTCCTGGGAGCCACGACGCGCGGCGACCTGACCACCTTCAGCGTCGTCACTCCCTACGGCCCGAACCATCCCGATGCCCGCGCGCTCGTGGCAGACCTGCGCGATCCCGCTTCTGCCCTGGCGCCGCCGGGGGGCATGGAGGTGCTCGTCGGGGGCGGGGCAGCCGAGGTGGTCGATGTGGTCGACCGCATCGGCGACGACTTCCCCCGCACCGCACTGTTCATCCTGGTGACCACCTATCTCGTGCTCTTCATGCTCCTCCGTTCCGTCGTGCTGCCGGCGAAGGCGCTGGTCATGAACTCCCTCTCGATCCTTGCCTCCTTCGGGGCGCTCGTCTGGATCTTCCAGGACGGCAACCTCTCGGCGTTACTGGGGTTTCAGCCGCTCGGCTTCGTTGAGACGAGCCAGCCGGTGATCCTCTTCTGCGTTCTGTTCGGGTTGTCGATGGATTACGAGGTCTTCCTCCTCAGCCGCATGAAGGAGGTCTACGACCGGACGGGCGACAACCGGCAGGCTGTCGCCCGGGGCCTCGAGCGCAGCGGCCGGATCGTCACCTCGGCGGCCCTCATCGTGGTGCTCGTGGCAGGCTCGTTCGCCTTCGCGGACGTGGTGCTGATCAAGGCGCTGGGGATCGGCATGGCGGTTGCCGTTGCCCTGGATGCGACCATCGTCCGGGCCTTGCTGGTACCCGCCACGATGCGGCTGCTTGGCGACTGGAACTGGTGGCTCCCGCGCCGGCTCGCCCGGTTCGTCGCCGCCCGGCTGCCGGTCGTCGAGGGAGCGACGCTCATCCAGCTGCTCACCCTCAGCCTCGTCGCACTGCTGCTTGTGGGCGCATGCGCGCCATCGGGCGCCGTTTTCGCTAACGCTCCCTCGCCGCCACCCGAAGCCACCCCCCAGCCGAGTGCCCCGAGCGTGGCGGCAGATCCGCAGCCGCTTGCCTTCCCCCGGGACGAGGGACCCCACCAGCGCTTGATGGAGTGGTGGTACTACACGGGACACCTTCGAGCAGACGACGGTCGGAGATTCGGCTTCGAGTTCGTCATCTTCCGCGGTGAGCGCGGCGCCTTCCCGCTCGCCTGGGCATCGCATCTTGCGGTCACGGACGAGGACGGCGAGCGGTTTCTGTACGAGCAGCGCAACGAGATCGGCCCGCAGGTCGACCGCTCAGAAGGCGGCCAGCCCGGCTTCGACCTCGCGATCGTCGGTGGGGGCCCCGCGGCGGTGACAACGGGAGCCGAGCCCACGAGCGGGGCAGCGGACACGGCCCCATGGACGATGGCGGGTGCGAACGGGCGGGACACGATCGACGCTGGCGGCGACCAGTTCGGCCTGGACCTTTCGCTCGATGCCGGAGACCGACCACCTGTGAAGCACTTCGACGTCGGCTGGGTGGACTTCGGGCCCGCCGGCAGCTCCTACTACTACTCGCGGACGCGAATGGAGGCCACCGGCTTCCTCACGCTGGCCGGTGAGCACCTCGCGGTCGAGGGCATCGCGTGGTTCGACCACCAATGGGGTGACTTCATCGCCATCGGCAGCGGTGGCTGGGACTGGTTCGCGATCAACCTGGACGACGGTAGCGACCTCATGGTCTCCATGATCCGCGCCGAGGACGGCAGCTATCCGCTGGCGTACGCGGAGCTCGTGGCCTCGGACGGCTCATACCGCCACTTCGGCGACGCCGAGATCGAGATGGAGGTCACCGATCAGTGGACGAGCCAGATCACGGGCGCGACGTATCCGGCTGGCTGGACGCTGAGCCTCCCCACGGAGGACCTGACGATCGAGCTGCAGCCGACCGTCAACGCCCAGGAGCTGGACACGCGGCAGACCACGGGCGTCGTGTACTGGGAGGGCTCGCAGGTCGTCCGCGCCACGCGCGCCGGTCGGGAGCTGGGCGGGGAGGCCTACGTCGAGCTGACCGGTTACGGCCCCGGCCTCGAGACAGGCCGCTGAGGATGGGCTAGCGCCTGCCGCCCGCCATCTCGACTGCCTCGGGGAGCTGACGAAGGCGACGCATGGCCACGATCCCCACGAGCGGTCCCAGTGCCAGCAGCCCGAAGGCGAGGCGCCAGGCAGCACCGTCGTCAGGCGCCAGCAGCCCGATCCCGACCATGGTCACCGCCGTGAGGATGAAGCCGAGCGCCAGTTGGAGGGCCAGGGCCGAACCTGCGGTGCCCGGCGGAGCGAGTTCCGAAGTCGCAGCCGAGAACTGGGCAGAATCGGCGATCACGGTGACCCCCCAGACCACCGCCAGCGCGACCGTCAAGGCGGGGGGCGCGCCGAAGCTGAAACCGATCAGCGCCGCGGTCGCCCCGCTCACCGCCATGGCCCCGATCGTGAGCGCCGTCCGGCCCAGCCGGTCGGCTATCGCGCCTCCCGCGACGCAGCCAGCCGATCCGGCTGCCACGACGACGAACGCGGCCAGGCTGGCGGTGGCGGCGTCGGGAGTACCGGCCTGCGCGAAGCTGGCCGCCAGGAACAGCGGGATCCAGGTCCACATCGCATAGAGCTCCCACATGTGGCCCAGGTATCCCAGGTTAGCCAGCCGAACGGCCGGCCGGCGCAAGGCCCGCAGCGCCACCGCGGGACTGAAGCGGCTGGCCGGCGCCTGGAACGGCCCGCTCCTGGTGCCCAGCGCCACCAGGAACCCGCCACAGACAGCGGTGACGCTCGCGGCCGCGACGATCAGGCGCCACTCCACGCCGGCCAGCGTCCCGAAGGCACGGAAGAGATGCGGCAGGGCCGAGCCCGCCGTCAGAGCGGCGATGACCACGCCGATGGCCAGGCCGCGGTCGCGACGGAACCATGACGACACGAGGCGCAGGCTGGGCGGATAGACCGCCGCGAGTCCGACCCCGGTCAGCGTGCGGAAGGTCAGCGCCGACGGCAGATCGGTTGCACCAACGGCGAGGCCCAGATTGGCCGCTGCCGCCACGAGGGCACCGGCGAGGAAGAGCCACCGCTCTGGCAGGACGTCGGGCGCTCCGCTCGCGGCAAGCAACAGGGCGCCGCCAGCGAAGCCGAGCTGCACAGCCACTGTCAGCAGGGGCAGATCGATCGACCCCAGGCGCCATTCCGACTGCAGCGACGGTGCCACGGCAGCGGCGCTGAACCAGGTCGCCATGGCCAGCAGCTCGCCCAGGGCGAGCACCCCCAGCACGCGCCACCGCGCCGGAGGCTCCTCCCCGCTCATTTCGTGGCGAGTGCCAGCGGCGGGCGTATCGGGTACGACCACCTCAGCCGGCGATGATCTCTCCGCCGTCGACGCCGATGACGTTCCCCGTGATCCAGCCGGTGCCTTCCCCTGAGAGCCGGACGATGGCCTGGGCGACATCCTCGGTGGTGGTCATCCGGCCCATCGGGTTGCGCTTGGTTGCGTGCTCGATCAGCTCATTTCGCTCCGGGATCTGCATGAGCGCCGGGGTCACCGTGACGCCTGCCCGGATCGCGTTGACGGTCACGCCCGTGCCCGACCGAGCGAATTCCATTGCCAGCTGACGGCAATGTGACTCCAGCGCGCATTTGGCGGCACTGACCGCGCCGTAGGTGGCGATGACACGGGTCGAGCCTTCGCTCGTCAGCGCGTAGAACTTGGAGCCCTCGCCCAGGAAGCCGCCACGCCACAGGTCCTGTGCCCAGTACACGAGGCTGTGGGCCATGACATCCAGCGTCATCTCCAGGTTCCGGCGATTGATGGCCTCCCCCTCGTCGCTCGCCAGGAACGGCTTGAGAGTGCCGAAGGCGAGTGAGTGCAGGACGACTCGGACGTACGGCTCGCTCCCTCCGTTGCGTGCCTCGTCGAACCGAAGCCGGAGTGCCTCGAGCGTCTCGGCGCGCTGGAGATCGTCGGCCGCGTTGATGTTGAAGAACACCGCCTGGCGTCCCAGCGCCTCGATCTGGCTGCGGATCTCGTCGACGTGCGGCTGGTTGGCACGGCGGTCGAGGTGGACGCCGGCAATGTGGTATCCGTCCCCGGCCAGGGCGAGCGCCGTCGCTTCACCAAAGCCGCTGCTCGACCCCAGGATCAGCGCCCACTGTTCACGGCCGTCAGGCACGCCCTTCTCCTTCAACGGTCCGGCGAGTCTAGTCGGCTTGGGGTGCCGCGGCGCCCCCAGCCCGCAGCGTCGCGATCTCCGGGTCCGTATAACCCAACCAGCCGAGCACCTCCTCGGCGTGCTGTCCCCGAAGCGGAGGCGCCGACCGCACGCTGCCCGGGGTCCGGGAGAACTTGAACGGGATACCCGTCGTCCGGAGCGTCCCGACCGTGGGATGCGCGATCGTCTCGATCATCCGCCGCGCCTGCACCTGCGGGTCGGCGAACGTCTCGGCGATGTTCCTGATGGGTCCGCAGGGCACACCGGCCGCGTCCAGCGCGTCGAGCCAGGCGAAGGATCCCCGCTCGGAGAAGGCGCGTTCCAGCGCGGGCCGCAGCTCCTGCCGATTGCTGACCCGCTGGGCGTTCGTGTCGAAACGCGGGTCGGTGGCCAGCTCGGGCCGACCGATCGCCTCGCAGAAGCGCTGCCACTGCCGCTCGGACCCTACGGCCACGGCGATCTCACCGTCAGCCGTGGCGAAGGTCTCAGAG
>JACDFU010000221.1 GCA_013815585.1 Chloroflexota bacterium | reverse complement strand
GTCCCGCACGCGGCTCGGGGCCCGCGGTCCCGCACGCGAGCCGCGCCGATCGCCGCACCCGAGCCGATGTCGCACGAGCCGGTCGCCGGCCCCCAGGAGACGGCGCTCCCGTAGACTCGGCGGCGACGCAGGAATCGGCCGCGAGGGGCGAAGAGGATCGGCTTGACGAAGCGCTACGACGCCATCGTGATCGGTGGCGGCCATAACGGCCTGACGAGTGCGGCCTACCTTGCCCGCGCCGGCTGGTCGGTGCTCGTCCTGGAGAAGCGCCACGTCCTCGGGGGAGCGGCGGTGACCGAGGAGGTGTTCCCGGGCTTCCGCTTCAGCGTCTGCTCCTACGTGGTGAGCCTGTTGCGGCCCGAGATCATCCGCGAGCTGGATCTTGCCCGCCACGGCCTGGAGATCCTGCCGCTCGACGGCACCTTCACACCGCTCGATGGCGACTATCTCTGGCGCACGAACGATCACGCCCAGACCATGCGCGAGCTCCGGCGCTGGTCGATGCGTGACGCGGAGGCCTACGAGGAGTACGGCCGCCTGATGGTGGAGATGGCTCGCTTCATCAAGCCGATCCTCTCGATCGTGCCGCCCGATCCTACGGGCCTGGACCCGCGTGGCTTCCTGCCGCTCGCCGGCCTCGCACGCCAGTTCGCCCAGCTGCCGGAACTTCACCAACAGGTGTTCGTTCAGCTCATGACCATGAGCGCGGCGGACTTTCTCGATCAGTGGTTCGAGACGGATCCGCTCAAGGCGACGATGGCCGCATCGGGGATCATCGGTACGTACCTGGGCGTGCGCTCGCCCGGCACGGCCTATGTCCTGCTCCACCACTACATGGGTGAGATCGACGGCGCATTTCGCTCCTGGGGCATCCCGCGGGGCGGGACCGGTGCGATCAGCAACGCCATCGCGTCGGCCGCCACGGCGGCCGGGGTCGAGATCCGGACTCGAGCGAGCGTGGCACGGATCCGGCTGAGGGGCGAGCGGGCCACCGGCGTCACGCTGGAGAGCGGCGAGGAGATCGAGGCCAGCACGGTGCTCTCGAGCGCCGACCCCACTCAGACCTTCCTGCGCATGATCGAGCCGGGCACGCTGGACCCGGCCTTCGAGGCCGAGCTGCGTCGCTACAAGTACCGCGGCTCGTCGGGCAAGGTGAACCTGGCCCTCGATGGAGCGCCCGAGATCGCGTCGCTGCCCGGCCAAGGGGAGCACCTTCGCGGGGCGATCAGCTTCTCACCCTCGATCGACTACATGGAGCGGGCCTACGACGATGCGAAGTACGGACGCTTCAGTCGCCGGCCCTACATCGACGTCGTGCTACCGACCTACGTCGACCCCTCGATGGCGCCACCGGGCAAGCACGTGATGAGCTGCTTCGTCCAGTACGCCCCCTACCACCTGGCCGACGGGGAGGGCACCTGGGACGACCAGCGAGACGCCTTCGGTGACGCCGTGGTCGACACGATCGCCGAGCGGATTCCCAACATCCGGGACCTGATCCTCCATCGCCAGGTCGTGACTCCGCTCGACCTCGAGCGCGAGTGGAGCCTCACGGAGGGCAACATCTTCCAGGGGGAGCTGACGCTGGAGCAGCTCTTCTTCAATCGGCCGACACCGGGCTGGGCGCGGTATCGCACGCCCATCCGGGGGCTCTGGATGTGCGGCTCGGCGACGCACCCGGGCGGAGGGATCATGGGCGCCCCGGGCCGCATCGCTGCGCTGGAGCTGATCGCGGAGCGGCGCGCCGGACTGTTCGGCCGGGCGGCCTAGTGGGCGGCTCAATGAGCGGCCTGATGAGGTACGACGCCGTCGTGGTCGGCGGCGGTCACAACGGGTTGGTGGCCGCAGGCTACCTGGCGCGCGGCGGCCTGCGGACCCTGGTCCTGGAGCGACGCGAGCAGCTCGGCGGCGCGGCGGAGACCAGCGAGCTGGCGCCCGGGATGCACGTCCCGACGCTCGCCCATACCTGTGGTCGGCTGCGCCCGGACGTCGTCCGTGGCCTCGGGC
>JACDFU010000034.1:6867-19472 GCA_013815585.1 Chloroflexota bacterium | reverse complement strand
GATCGAGGCATGGTTAAGCGAGTCGCTGACGATCAGGTCGGCGTCCGTGGTGATCGTCGGAATGACCCCGCTGTTCGCCGTGAAGCCCGATTGGAAGGTAAGCACTGCTTCGACGTTCTTGAAGGCCGCCAGCCGACGCTCCAGTTCCTCGTGCAGATCCATCGTGCCGGCGATCGTCCGAACGGCGCCGCTTCCGGCACCCAGGTCGCGCACGGCCGCGAGCGCCGCCTCAACCAGGCGGGGGTGGGTCGTCAGCCCCAGGTAGTTGTTCGAGGAGAGGCTGATGACCGGGCGTCCGTCCATCGTCGTGCGGGGCGTCTGGGCGCCCGACATCACCCGGAGCGGTCGGTACAGCGATTGAGCGCGCAGCTCGTCGAGCTGCCCAGCGAGGTAGCTCAGCGGGTCGGGCCGGTTTCCCGCCCCAGCCTGCCCCTGCGGCGTGGTAGGCGCCTGCGTCATCCCATTACCCCTGCTGTGGCAGCAGCACGACTTTGCCGGCGTGACCCTCTGCCACCAGCGTGAACGCCTTTTCGTACTGAGCCAAGGGGAGACGATGGGTGATGATCGGAGAAAGGTCGAGCCCTTCCTCGAGCAGTGCCGTCGTGCGGTACCACGTCTCGAACAGGCGTCGCCCCGTGATCCCGTAGATGCGCAGCCCCTTGAAGATGATCTCCTCCGACAGATCGATGGTGGCGGGCGCCGCGTGGGTGCCCAGGAGCGAGACACGTCCGCCGTTCGTGATCGCCGCGAGTCCCTGGTGGAGGGCCGCCTCGGAGCCGGACATCTCCAGAACGACGTCGACGCCGTCCCCGTCGGTGAGCTCCCGCAAACGCCCTGCGACGTCATCATGGGCATCGAGCGCCTCGTGAGCGCCGAGGCGCCGAGCCATGGCCAGCCGCTCGGGGTTCACATCGGTGGCGATGACGCGGCGTGCGCCGGCCATCTGCGCCACCGCGACCGCCATCAGGCCGATCGGCCCGCAGCCGAGCACTGCCACGGTCTGGCCGGCAATCTCCTCCACGAAGCATGCGTGCACCGCGTTGCCCATCGGCTCCTGGAGCGCCGCCACCTCCGGCCCGAGCCCTTCGGTGACCCACGCGTTCGTCTCCGGGATGACCGCGTACTGCGCGAACGTTCCCGGTGCGTGCACGCCCAGGATTCGCAGCGAGCGGCAGATATGTGCCCGTCCCGTGCGGCACTGGTAGCAGGTCCAGTCGACCAGGTGTGTCTCGGCGGCCACCAGCGCACCCAGGGCGACGCGCGTTGCCCCCTGGCCGCGGGCGACCACGGTGCCCGCCATCTCGTGCCCGAACGTCATCGGAAGTGGCCCGAAGTTCTCCTCCGCCCAGGGGTCCCATCGCTCGATGTGGAGATCCGTGCCGCAGACACTGGCGGCCTCGACGCGCACCAGCACCTCTGACGGTCCGGGCTCTGGGACCGGGATCTCGCGGAGGCTGGCGCCCGGACCCGGCGCGTCCTTCACCAGGGCAAGCATGGTCTGTGGCAGCTTGGATACGCCGACGGCCGCGGTGCGTTCGGCCTCGGGGCTCAGCACGCTCCGCGCTCGGGCGTCGAGGGCCCGTCGATCCACTGCTGCGCGAACGCGGCGGCCTGCTGACGGTCGAAGGTATCGAGCAGGAGCGCCCGATCCCAGCCCAGCACGGCGAATTGCGTCGCCATCTGGTCGAATCGGACAACGAGGACCTTGTTGGGCAGCTGGCACGCCTGCGCGCCTTCGGTCGTCGGCGCTTCCTCGAAGAACGCCCGCATCTCGGCCAGTTCCTCCTCGCTCGGGCAGCCACCGAACTTTTGATCGCAGCTGAAGACCCCGACGACATAGCCGTGCTCCAGGTTGTGCAGCCAGCCGCCCGGGTCACGCTCTCCCTCGGGGCCGTAGAAGGCTCGGCGGATCGGCCCTTCGCCTTGCAGGTTGTAGTGATTGCCCGAAGCAGGCGGGCAGTACCGGTACCGGTTCGTGGCCCCTCTTCGGACGTGCTCGCGGCCCAGGTCCTCGGCGACGAAACCGAGGCGTTGGGTGGGTGTGGCCTCCGGAGGGGCGCTTGCCGAAGCCTCGGGGCTGGCCGAAGCCTCGGGGCTGGCCGAAGCCTCGGGGCTGGCTGAGCCAGCCGCCGCACTCTCCGAGGGTTCCGGGCTGCCCGACGCCGCCGGAGAGACCCCGGCAGGTGCCGACGCGCCACTCGTGGTCTCGACGGACGGCGGTGGCTCGCTCGGACCCGGCGAGAGCAGGGTGTCGCAGGCGTACGCCGGCTGCGACGCGGAGAAGAAGATGAAGCCGCCCAGGAGGACGAGGCCCAGCACTCCGATCGCTGTGATCAACGTCCCGCGATGCCGCTCGAAGAAGGTGCGCCGATCGCGCCGGGCTGGCTTCCCTCGCCTCGCAGTGCGAGCCGAGGTGACGGTCGTGGTCGCCTGCGACGCCTCGTCACTGCCGGCCGTGCCGCTGATTTCCGTGCCTGTCGCGCCCGCGCCCGCTCGCTGTGAACGACCTTTGGAGCTTGATCCGGCTTGACCTGCGGGGCGCGTGCGGCGTGTTCGCTTGCTCACGGTCTCCTCGGGTGCAGAGCCGGGGCGCCCTCACGGAGATGCGCACGGCGCCGGCATCGGCTGCGGCTGGTGGGCAGAGGGTACCGCTCTGGCGGCGGCCGTGTGGTGCACGGGCCTAGCGGCCCGTCGGGGCGCCGCTACGGTTCGACGAACCAGCCGCGGGCGGCGGACCCTCGCAGGGCACGGAACAGGACGACGGCCAGCACCACGGCGAAGATCGCGCCGGGAACACCTGCCGCCAGAGCCAGGAGGGGAATGAGCGGCAGCGTCAGCGTGGCCAGCCCAAGGGCCAGACCATATGCGGCCCGCTTCCGTTGCAGGACAAGGGTCATCGTGAAGATCGAGTAGGCCAGAAGCAGCATCCACAGCAGCCCGAGGGAAGTGACCGGTGCCTGCTCCGCCTGCGCGACGATGACCGGGAGTGTGATTCCGAGCAGGGCGAGCAACAGGAAGGCGTACGCGAGGAAGATCCGAACACCGGCCGGCATGGCTCGCAACTGCTCGACCATTCCCGTGGATTGTGCCACCGGCCGCACGGTGGGTCGAAGGAGTGCCAGCGGTCATGATCCTCTGAACGGGCTGAACAGAGCCGGGGGCCGTAGGTCCCAGCTTCACACCGGGTGGAATGGACGCCTAGAGTTGCCTAAACCGGTTTGCTAAACTGGTTTGGCGGCTCGTGGTAGGAGGGCTGCCCCATTGGGTCAGTGGAGGGGTCCGTGTCGAACGCACCGGTGCGTCGACCCCGTATTGCCGACGTTGCCCGCGAGGCTGGGGTGAGCAAGTCGGCCGTCTCGTTTGCCTTCAACAGCCCCCAGCGGCTGAGCCAGGAAACGGCGAGCCGCATCCTCGCGGTGGCTGCGACGCTGGGCTACCGTCCGCATCCGGTCGCGAGGATGCTGGCCGTGCGCCAGACCACCACGATCGGCATCCTTTCGCCGCAGCCGCTGGCACAGGTGTTCGCCAACCCCTTCTTTCCGCTCTTCGCCCAGGGTGTGGCCACGGTCACTGACGACCGAGGGTTCGGCCTCCTGTTCATCTCACCCCTGCACGGGTCACTGCGCCGGGCCATGGAACGGGCGACAGTCGACGGCATCGTCGTGATCGGACTCGAGGAGAGCCACCCGGAGGTCGAATCCATCCGCGGCTCGCACGTGCCGGTGATCCTTGTCGATGCTCCCGCCTGGCCGGAGCACGGCTCAGTGGGTGTAGACGACGAGACGGGCGCACGGGCCGCCGCCGAGCACCTGGTAGCCCTCGGCCATCGGGAGTTGCTGGTCGTCGGAGTCGAGCCGCCGACCGCGATGGCCGACTTCAGCCCCGAAGGCGTCACCGGCCGACGGCTGGCCGGATACCGGTCGGTCGCTGCGGACCATGGCATCGAGCTGGGGCGTGATCGCGTCGTCGTTGGCCCGGCCACCTTCGAAGGCGGCGAGCAGAGCCTTCTCCGTGCGTGGAGCGACGGGCTGCGACCCACCGGCGTTCTGGCGATGAGCGACGCTGCGGCGGCCGGCGTCGTTCAGGGGGGACGGCATCTCGGCCTCAAGGTCCCGGACGATCTCAGCGTAGTGGGATTCGACGATCTGCCGCTCAGCCGGTTCATCGACCCTCCACTCACCACGGTTCACCAGCCGGTCCGCCTGAAGGGCGAGGAGGCCGCGCGTCTCCTCCTGCTGGCGCTCAGCTCCCCGCCTGGGAGCCCTAGCGGCGAGCACCGCATCCTTGAGACACGCCTGGTCGTGCGCCGTTCGACGGCGCCGCCTCCCGAGCCCGCACGAGCTCGAGGCTAGGGCAGCTCGCCGTCTGCCTCGGCCTGCTCGAGGGCGGCAACGGCATCGGGCGGCAGCCGTGACCCTGCCTCTTCGCGAAAAACCGCCAACGCGTCGGGCACGGAGACGCCGGCGTCGCCAGCAAGCGGCCAGCGAAGCGCCACGTAGCGATCGACGGCCACCATCAGTTCGCGCGAGAGTGCCAAGGGGAGTGCCGTCGTCTGGCGTCGCCGGGACGAGGTCGGCGGCGGCCGTAACGATTGGTTCGGGCACCTCGGCCACCCGTCGAGACCTGCTGCCGGCCGCAAGTCCCGCGTCCAGCATCGAGCGTTTGAAGCGTCACGTCCGCCCGACCTTGGAAGCGGGGACTTCGCCTCGCTGGGCGAGGCGATGCAGCGTCCGGATGGGGATCGCAAGATGGCCCGCCGCCTCTTCGATGGCGATCCACTCTTCGAATTGACCGCTGCTGCGCGTCGCTGCGCGGAGCCCGCCGTCCCTGACCGTTGTTGCCACTTGCTGCAGCCTACGGAGCGCAGCGCAGCGGTGCGCTGCGAGGATGGGTACTGGCGAGGCTCACGACCGACGAGGCCGAAGGCAGCGAGCCTATACTCGGAATCGGTGACCGACTACGTCGTGCGCGTGCCGGATCCGAAGGTCCAGCGCGCCCTGAATGCCGCCTTTGATCAGGAAGGAAAGGTCACGCGCGCCCTGGTCGAGCTCGGTGGAGTTGCCGGTCGTGACGTCCTCGTCATCGGGGCAGAGGCGGGCCTGCATGAGCCGCTGCTGCAATCTGCCGGCGCGCGAGTGACGTCGCTCGACCCGAGGGAGATGGCCGGGCGTCCCGCCCGGTCGACTGACGGGGTGGTCGCCTTAAGGACCGCCGTGGTTCCCGAGACTGACACGGCCGAGGCGGAGCTCAGGGATGCGACGCGGATCCTTAGGCCCGGCGGGAGGCTGCTCGTCTTCCATGACTACGGGCGCGACGATGCATCGGCGCTCCTGGCAGACGAGGCGGGTCACAGGCGCCTGGTCGACTGGAGCCGCCGCGACGGTTGGTTTCTCACCCGCGGGTTCAAGGTTCGCGTGCTCCACACCTGGTGGACCTTTGATTCGCTGGAGGAGGCAGCAGGCGTGCTGGCCGCCGCCTTCGGGCCCCGTGGGGAATCGGTTGCTGCAGCGCTACGACGGCCCCGACTCTCCCACAAGGTTGCCGCTTATCACCTCACCATGGGCAACTCCCAGTAGGGTGGCGTACCGCCGTTCGTAGTCGTCCACCATCCGCGCGACGGTGAAGCGGCGCAGCGCTTCCTGCCGACAGCGTTGCCGGGAGATGGCCGCACAGGCAGGGAGAGCTCCCAGCATCGCCTCGATGTCCGCCTCGGATCCGTCACCTGGCCCGGCCAGCATTCCGGTGACGCCATGGTCGACGACCTCGGGGGTGCTGGCACGCGCGGTGGCGAGCACCGGAGTGCCGCAACTCAGTGCCTCGATCATCACGAGGCCGAACGGTTCATCCCACGCGATTGGAAAGAGGAGCAGGTCCGCGCCGGCCAGAAGGGCTCGCTTCTGGGTGGCGTCGGCCTCGCCGAGGTAATCCACCAGCGTTCCGTCAAGGTATGGCTCGACGTCGCGCTCGAACGACTCGCGGTCCGAGGGGTTGATCCTTCCAGCCAGCAGCAGCCGGCGGCCGCTGCGCCGCGCAACCTGGACCGCCGTTCCCGCCCCCTTCTCGGGGGCGAAGCGCCCGAGGAAGAGCAGATAGCCGTCGGGATCCTCCCGGAAGGGAAACGTCTCGACTTCCACGCCGTGCAGGACCGGCCCGAGCTGACCGTCCGCCGGGAAGGTCTCGGCGGCGAACCGCGAGACCGCGTGATGCCTTCCGGGGAACTGGCGCAGCAGTGCGCCGAGCTCCGGCTGGAACTTCAGGTGGTGGGTCACGAGCGTCCGTCCGGACCCGGCAGCCACGGCCGCCGCAATGCCCGGACCGCCGGAGTGGTCGTGGACGATGTCGAAGGCGCCCGGATCCAGGTACGGCCGCTGATGGTGAGCACGCGTGAGCTCCAGGACCCGGTGCTCGGGAAGTTGTCGTCCGTCCTTGCTCCACAAGGGGAATGGGCTGCCCGCCCGAAGCTCGGCGCTGGTACGCGAGTCGCCGCTGGCGAAGAGCGTCACCTGGTGACCGCGCCGGACCAGCTCCTCGGTCAGCAGGTGGACCATCAGCTCCGTGCCGCCGTACGCAGCAGGTGGCACGGACTCGAAGAGCGGCGCGACTTGTGCGACCCGAAGTCGCGGCAGAAGGCTCATCTGGCTTCCGATGCTACCCTCCCGCCGGATGCCGACCCGTCCGCGCGTGGCCCGGGGAGCACGAGCCCAGCGCGGCGCCGTCCGGTCCGGGAACGGCGTGTTGCGGCTGATGCTCCTGTCCGCAGTGGCCGTATCTGTGCTCGTCATCGCGTATGCCGTCTTCCTCGAGCGCAGCAGCTCCCAGGTGCCGATCCTGGTGAGTGGGCTCGCCATCCTCGGCGCGGCGCTCCTGCTCGTCGCGGCATCGGGCGTGGTGGCGGCCGTGCGTCACGGTCGCGACGGTGCCAGGGGTCGAGCGCTCGGCTGGGCGCTCCTTGGGGGAGGGGCGGCGATGACTGCGGCCGCCATCCTGGGGGCTGCCCTCGTCCTGGGCCTGGTCTGGCAGTCAACGCGCTGAGGGTCCCTCCGTGGGAGGCCGCCTCGCAGGAGCCGCACCGTGAGGGCGCCGGACCCGCTGCTACACTCGGCCGACCCGGCCCCCATCGTCTAGAGGCCTAGGACGCCACCCTTTCAAGGTGGAGATCAGGGGTTCGAATCCCCTTGGGGGCACCACCCATACAATCGCAGCGATGACGAACGGCTTTCGCGGCGGCTCAATCATGGGGATCCGGATCCCCACCCGCTTCGATGAGAACGTCGCCACTCGCTGCGCGGGCTGCGGCGAGATCATCGGCGGCATCCCGTTCCGGGTGTCGGTCATGGACATCGCGCCGACCGAGCTTCCGCCGAGCTGGGCACGAACCGCCAAGCTGAACCCCGGCCCCCACCAGTTCCATGCCGATCCAGAGCATTTCCGAGCGTGGGCGCGCCGCCGGGGCTACTACTTCTGTCGCCTCTCGGACGTCCGCGAGATCATGCGGCCCGTGCCCATGCCGGGCGAGAACCTTCGATGGGGGCTGTGCGACGGCATGCACCGCGAAGCGCACGAGTTCGTGCCTGCCTGAGGATCTGGTGACGGTCTCGCTGGTTCTGCCGGCCGTGTCGGCGCTGCTCGCCCTGCTGTTCGCAGCCGCCCTTCTCGACCAGTGGCTCGAGCGGCGCAGGACCTACCAGCTCGTCTGGGCTGCGGGCATGCTCTTCTTCGGCGTCGCGGTCGCCTGCGAGGCCGTGGCTGCGGCCGCTGGCTGGAATGAGCCGCTCTACCGGATGTGGTACCTGACGGGTGCCGTCTGGACGGCGGGCTGGCTTGGCCTCGGAACGGCATTCCTGCTGGCCCGCACACGCTTCGGCTACGCCTTCGCCGCCTGCCTCTTCCTGGCCGGCCTCTTCACCTTCCTGACCCAGCGTCGAAACCCCGAGATCTACGCCGACGCGGGAACGGCGCCGCTGCTCTACTTCATCGCGGCGGGGATCCTGGCGCTCGCCGTGGCGGTGGAGACGTACTTTCAGAATGAGCGCTGGCCCCTCTTCGCTGCCATCGGGGTGGTCGGCGCGACGGCCCTGAGCCTCGTGCTCATGGCGTTCGTGACCCTCCCGCCACCGGGCTACGCCCTCGACCCCCGAACCGGCGTCCCAACGGCGACCCTGCTTCCGGGCACACTGCGCCTGCTCACGCCCTTCATGAACGTGACCGGCGCCTTCGCACTGGCCCTGGGCGCGGTCTTCTCGACCTACGTCTTCATGCCCAAGCGGCGCATCCTCCAGTACTCGCTCGATCCCGGTCAGCGCGGGGACGAATTCCTGTTCAACCTGGCCATCGCGCCCGTTGCGATCGCGGTCAACTTCGCGGCTTCTCTGCCGGCCGCGCTCCGCGCCATTGCGACGGGGAGGATCCACAGCCGCGTCCCGGCCACGGCACTGATCGCATTTGGAGCGTTCATCCCGGCGATCAGCGACAGCCTCAACCGCTTCGGGTCCACCGATCTGTTCCACCTGGGAAAGTTTCTCAGCGTGGTATTCCTGTTCGGCGGTTTCCTCGTCTCGATCGAGGTGTTCCGCGAGATCAGGATTCCGTTCACGGGGGTGGTTCTGCGGGGCGCTCGCAGCGAGCGCTTCACCGAGTCCGGGTCGCTGCCCCGCAGCGCCGAACTGTCCGAGGGCCCGGCCCGGAGCGGTTGAAGCTCACGCCGCCGGTACCATGCCGGGATGTCCGCTTCTCGACGGCAGCTCCTGGGCGCGCTGATCGTGCTGACGGCGGCGGCGTGCTTCGGGACGCTCGGGCCGCTGTCGCGGCTGTCGTTCGAGCGAGGAATGGAGCCGATCGGCTTCGTCGCCTGGCGATCAGGTGTGGGGGCGCTTCTGATCGGAGCCCTCGTGGCGGTCTCGGTGCGCCGTGGCCTCGACCTGGCCCCGCTCCGAAGCCTGAGCCGGGAGGCCAGGCTCGCTGTGACGACGGCCGCCCTGGCCGGCATCGTGCTCAACCTGGCGATCTTCATCGCCTTCGACCGAATCACCGTGGCGCTGGCGCTGCTCGGCTTCTACACATTCCCGATCTGGGTCACGATCGCGTCGGGCGTTCTGCACGGCGAGCGGCTCGATCGACCGCGGATCGCCGCGCTTCTCCTGGCCATTTCGGGCATAGCGCTGGTCCTTCTGGCGCAACTGGGTCCCGGCGCGACGCTCCGTTTCGATGCACTGGGTTTTGCGCTGGCGCTCACGGCGGCGGTTTCGCAGACGGTCTACATCCTGTCCGTCCGGACCGCGTTCAAGAGTCTGCCGACAGAGCAGCTGACGGCGTTGGTTCTCTCGAGCGCCGCGATCGCCTACCTTGCGATTGCCCTGGCCACGGGCGGCCTGGCGTCAGTGCTCCTGCCCTTCTCCGTGCCCGATCTCTGGCCGCTCGTGCTCCTCGCGGGTCTCGTCGGTGCCGCTGTCCCGACGCTGCTGTTCCTCGTCGGGATCCGCTGGATCGGGGGGATCAGGACGGCCATCCTGGCGATGTTCGAGCCGGTCGTCGGGGTCGTCCTGGCAGCCCTGCTGCTCAGCGAGGGCATTGGCCCCCTCCAGCTGCTCGGCGGCGCCATTGTGCTGATTGCTGGAGCAGTCCTCCAGGCCTCCCGTGACGATCCCGAGCGTGCTCCTGGAGCCGGCCCTGACGCGGTGGCCAGGCTACCCGCGCCGGGCTGACGGCCGTCCGGGGCTATACTGCCAGCGCTGAACCGGCGCCGATACCGCGCCACCAGCCCCCGCTTCCACACGTCCTGAGGTCCATGCGCGTCCGAAAAGCCGTGTTCCCCGCCGCAGGCTGGGGAACCCGTTTCCTGCCTGCCACCAAAGCCCTGCCCAAGGAGATGCTGCCCCTCGTCGATAAGCCGGTGATCCAGTACGCCGTGGAGGAGGCGGTGGCGGCCGGGATCGAGCAGGTCATCATCGTGACCAGCAGCCAGAAGCGGGCCATTGAAGATCACTTCGACCTGTCCTTCGAGCTCGAGCACCTGCTCGAAGCCAAGGGCGACATCGAGATGCTTCGCCGGGTTCGCCACATCAGCGATCTGGCCCAGATCAGCTACGTCCGCCAGAAGGAGCAGCTCGGCCTGGGGCACGCGGTGCTGATGGCGCGCGACATCGTCGGCCACGAGCCCTTCGCGGTCATCCTCTCGGACGACGTAGTGGTCTCGGAGCGCCCCTGCATCGGTCAGCTGATCGCCGCCTACGAGCAGACTCATGCCTCCGTTGTGGCGGTCATGGAGGTGCCGCCCGAGGAGACCTCTCGCTATGGCGTGATCAATCCCGATCCCGCGGATCCACCCGGTGGCGACCCGCGGCTGCACAAGGTGCGAGGCCTGGTCGAGAAGCCGAAGCCGGAGGAGGCGCCGAGCAACCTCGCGATCATCGGCCGCTATGTCCTCACCCCGAAGATCTTCGAGAAGCTCGAGCAGACGCCGCGTGGTGCGGGTGGAGAGATTCAGCTCACGGATGGGATCGAGGCGCTGATGATCGAGCAGAACGTCTACGGCTATGCGTTCGAGGGCGTGCGCTACGATGCCGGCACGACGATGGGGTGGTTGAAAGCCTCGGTCGAGCTGGCGCTCGAGCGGCCGGAGATCGGCACCGAGTTCCGGCAGTTCCTCGGCCAGCTTGATCTCAACTGACCGGCAATCAGGGCCAGGCCTGGAGGTCAAGCGTGCCTGAGATCGGACGGGTTCTGGGAGGCCGCTACCGGCTCCTCGAGCTGCTCGGCGAGGGCGGCATGGCCACCATCTACCGGGCCAATGACGCCCAGCTGGGTCGGGACGTCGCGGTCAAGGTGCTGCGCCCCGAATACGGCCGGGACAGCGCCTTCGTGGCCCGCTTCCGCCAGGAGGCTCAGTCGGCCGCATCGCTCAGCCACCCGAACATCATCAACGTCTTCGACTACGGAACCGACGAGGCAGGGCCCTTCATCGTCATGGAGGTCGTCGAGGGCGGCGATCTCCAGGCGCTGATCCGGGACGAGGCGCCAATCCCCCCGGTGGCCGCCGCGCAGATCGCCCGGCAGATTGCCGACGGCCTGTCAGCGGCGCACGAGCGCGGCATCGTTCATCGCGACATCAAGCCCTCCAACGTGCTGCTCGCCCCGGGGGGCAGGGCAAAGGTGGTCGACTTCGGCATCGCCCGCGCCCTGTCCGAGTCGCAGCTGACTCTGCCGGGGACGACGCTCGGCAGCGTCCACTACTTCAGCCCTGAGCAGGCGCGGGGCGAGAGCGTGACCGCTTCCTCTGACCTGTACTCGCTGGGGTTGCTGCTCTACGAGATGCTCACCGGGCGCCGGGCGTTTCAGGGCGACACCGCAGCCGCCGTGGCCATGGCCCGGCTGACCGCGGAACCTCCGTCGCCATCGGCGGTTGTGCCGGACGTGCCGGCTGCGCTCGACGCGATCGTGCGTCGCGCCCTCGCGCGTGACCCGGCACAGCGCTTTCCGAATGCGGCAGCCCTCTCCGGTGCGCTCCAGCGCTTCATCGAGCAGCCGGGTGCGCCGCCGTTCGTGGTCATTCCCGCGGCCGCTTCAGCGGTGACGGCGGCCACGGTCATGCAGCCGACGGCGGATTCGAGCCCGACCGTGGTCAGCGGGCCGTATGCGCCGGCCGCGGTGGTTGGCCGTCCGCCGATCGCCCAGGCCCCGGCCTACGGCTATGCCGCCGAGCGTCGCTACGTCGTGGAAGAGGAGCAGCCTGACCGATCGGGCACCTACGCCTGGGCGGCCGCGATCCTCGGCCTGCTGATTCTCCTCGCGGCCGGCGCCCTCGTCTTCTTCCTGCTCAGCCGGGGCGGCGGCGTGACCGACGCGAGCCCGACGCCGACTGCGAGCGCCTCGCTGCCCCAGGTGCCGGTGCCCAGTCTGGTCGGCCAGACGCAGGAGGAGGCGGAGAGGCTCGTCGAAGACGCGGGTCTCGTGTTGAGCGTTCGCGACACCGAGGAGCGAGACGATCTCGATCAGGCGATGGTGACAGCGCAGGATCCGGCCCCCGAAACCCCCGTCGATGAGGGCAGCGAGGTGCTCGTCGACATCGCCGCTCCCAGCGACACCGTGGCTGTGCCGGACGTCCGCGGGCTGACCCCGCAGGAGGCGCGAAATGCCCTGAGCCAGTTCGACCTTGACCTCCGCAACCAGACCGGCGAGCGGTTCGATCCTGAGGTTCCTGAAGGCGCGATCATCGAGACGAACCCGGCCGCGGGCTTCCGCGTCGAACGCGGCTCACAGGTCGACTACGTGCTCTCCCGCGGTCCGGAGCCGAGCCCTACCCCGACTCCCACCGATACGCCGCAACCCACACCGACCGACACGCCGCAGCCGACACCAACGCCCACCCGCACGGCTCAGCCCACGGTCGAGCGGGTGATCGTGGGCGAATACCGCTGCCTGACGTTCGGCGAGGCGCGCCAGCGCATCGAACAGGACCGGCTCACGGTGGGCGTAGTGACACCGCCGGGGGCGCAAGACGACTGGAACGTCCGTGGTCAGCGTCCACGCCAGGGCGAGAACCGCCGAGTCGGCTTCCCGATCGATTTGACGCTGGAGCCGCCGCTCACGGGTCCCTGCACGATCGCCAC
>JACDFU010000034.1:0-6857 GCA_013815585.1 Chloroflexota bacterium | reverse complement strand
CGTTCACGCCGACCCCTGGCCCATGACCGCTCCTGTCGATGTGAACGACGCCACCTTCGGTGAGACGGTGCTGGAGTCCGAGCGACCGGTGCTGGTCGACTTCTGGGCGCCCTGGTGCGGGCCCTGCCGGCTTGTCAGCCCGGTCGTGGAGGAGCTTGGCCGGCAGCTGGGCGATGCCCTGTTCGTCGCCAAGCTCAATATCGACGACAACATCGACACCGCCAGCCGCTACTCCATCTTCTCGATCCCGACCCTCGTGCTGTTCAAGGGCGGCCAGGAGGTGGAGCGGGTAGTCGGCTTTCGGCGCAAGGAGGAACTCGTCGCGCGGGTGCAGCCCCACCTCGCCTGAGCAGGCCCTGCGCTCATGGCCGCGCGCAGCTACACTGGCCTTCCATGGCGACATGGCGGTGTCCGCATTGCGGCACGCCGCAGGCAGAGACGTCCCGTTGCTGGGTCTGTGCCCGTTCATCGACCACCTGTTCTACCTGCCGCAACTTCCGCCGCGCGGTAGCCGCGAACCTGGCCTGGTGCGCGCTTGACCGCCGTGGGTTGCCACTGACCGGCGACGAGATCCGCCCATGCTGGGAGTCGCCGGAGGCCGCGGAGGACTCGTCGCTCGGGGGGCTGTTCGAGCGGGAACCGGCTCGCGTCGGGCGCTAGGTCGGCTCCGACTCAGCGGATCGAGAAGACCTGGGTGTCCTGGACGGTGTCGCCGTCCTCGAGCACCACGCGCACGGTGACGAAGCCGCCTCCAGTCGTCGCTCCCTCTCGCGGGATGACGACGTCCGACCAGCGCGCCTCGCCGTCCTTTGCGGGAGTCTCGCGGGTCTGGGTCGGCAGGCCAGGGGGCGAGATGCTGAAGGTCACGCGTGCCCGCTTCACCGGCCGGCCGTCCGCGTCTCGGACCTGAACGTGCATCGTGATCGGCTCGGGCAGGGAGGCGTGGTCGATGATGATCCGTGAGAGGCTCAGGTCGGCTCTCAGCTCACCGGTGCCCTTCGTCACCTGAAGGACAGCTTCGCGGCGGTTTCCACTGGGGTCGATGGCAATCACGGTCAGCCGGTTGCGGCCGTCCCCCAGGTGGATCCGCACCGCGAAGCGCCCCTTCTTCGCCCGGCCCTCCGCGCTTGCGCCCGTGCGCGCGTTCCGGATCGTAATGGCCGAGCCGGCCTGGGTGACGCCGCGGACGACGACCTCGTCCGCGTTGACGACATCGCCGTTGCGGAGCCCGTTGATCGTCAGCCTGGGGGGTAAATCGTCGAACGCGATGTGGATCGGCGGGGACGTGGGACCCTCTCCCTCGGGCCCGAAGACTGACGCGGAGATGGCGTTGCTCCCCCGCCTGATCGGCACACCCTTGACGAAGAACGCCTTCCTTCGCGGCATTGGGACTTCCCGCGCCAGGTCCCCGTTGACGTAGATGCGCAGCCGGTATCGGCGCTTGCCGGCTACGCCGTCGGGCAGCTGTCCGCGGACGTCCCAGGTCTCTCGCTTGCTGATCGATATCCTTGGGGCCACCAGGCGCGGTGCCCGCAGGGCCGGCCTGATGGGCGGCGACGAGCTCGGCGCCGTGCCGGCGACCGCCTCGAACGCGCCACCAAAGGCGGTCCCGACCCCGGTGATGGATGGTCCCAGGGTGCCGGTTGCAGCCGAAACGATCGCGGTTGTCAGCAGCACGGGAAGTGCCACCGCCAGCATTCGCACCAGGGGATGGAGGCGCGCCCTCCGATCGATCGGCCGGTGGCGGATGGGTCGTGAACGGCCCCCGCGGCTGGCGGGCCTGGTCGGGCCAGGAGGATTGAGGCCCCAGGCGTCTGATCGAGCAGCGGCCGCATGGCGGCTAACCTGCGGGCGCGGTCGGCGATGAGCGTCGGCCATGCGCCGCTCATTCTCGCACGAGCGCTCGGAGTATCTACCGCCGGCGCGCCGGCTTCTGGCTCGCCGACAGCCGCCGCTCGCCCGACAGCCGCCGCTCGCCGGAACCAACCTTCATTTACCAGCCGGGCGGCTGTTAGGTGCGAACTCCCCCGGTTTGGCCGATTCTTCCTTTCAGGTAGCACCCCCAGTGGTCTTGGAAGACACCTGCCCGTGGGCAGCTATCGAGTTGCGTTCTCTTAGTTGCCCGGTGACTCCCTGAAGGCAGATAACCCCCCGAGGCCCGGTCTGGAGGCAGCCGGAGGTAAAAAAAGCAGTACGCCCTCCGACTAACACCACTGGGGCGGGTATATGAGGGAAACGTGGCCCGGGGGAAGCTCGGCGAAGGGGCCGCGCCCAGCGACGCGCAACAACACGAGGGCCGTCGCCTTCGGTTGTACCCTACCCCGAGTGGCCAGCTGGCGGCCCAACAGGGGAGGAGAGCATGGCGGATCCGGCCCAGAAGCCGGGGTCGCAATCGGTGCGCACCGGCGCGCCCCCAGACGGACGGCGACGTCCGCCACCGCCTCCCCCGGGACCCATTGCCAGGGTCCCATCGGCCGCATTTGCCAGACCGCCGCTGCCGACGCCGCCGGAGAGCCCGACGCTGGACCGCCGCAACGGCTTTGGCCTCCCGAACCTGCGCCGCAATGTGTGTCCGCACTTCTACATGACGGGCACGCGAGGCGCCATACCGATCCAGGCGCCGCACCTGCTGAAGGGCCTGATGCGCCAGGAGAACACGGTCAGCCGGTGCCAGGTCAGGGGCGGGGTGCATCTCGAGCAGGGCTACGTCTCGGACGTTTGCCTCTCGTCCCGGTTCAACCAGTGCGTCTTCTACGAGGATGAACTCGGTCGACGCTGAAACCGCCGAGTACCGGGCGGTTCTCGACGAGCTGGCGCGCCGCGGCCGCTTTGGAATACGCCTTGGCCTCGCGCGCACCCGCGCGTTGCTGCGCGAGCTGGGCGAGCCCGACGTCACGCTCCGCGGAGCGCTGATCGCGGGCACAAACGGGAAGGGCAGCGTGCAGCAGATCGTTGCTTCGGTGCTGCGTTGCGCGGGCCATCGGGTCGGGCAGACCCCCAGCCCGCACCTCACGAGCTACCGGGAGCGCATCGTGGTCGATGGTGCGCCGATCGGCGGAGAAGCCTTCACGCTGCTGCTGCGCGAAGTGCTGGCCGCTGCCGAGCGGGTGGCTCCCCGGCTGGGGCATCCGACCGAGTTCGAGATCCTTACCCCCGCTGCCTTCGCCTTCTTTGCCCGTTCGGGCGTGGAGGTGGGCGTCATCGAGGTCGGCATCGGGGGCCGCCTCGACGCCACCAATGCCTGGGATGGCGGCGTGGCCGTGGTGACGAACGTCGGCTGGGATCATGCCGACCGCCTCGGCCCCACGATCCCGGCCATCGCTCGCGAGAAGGCGGCCATCATCAAGCCCGGAAACATCTGCGTGACCGGCGCAACGGGCGAGGGCCTGGAGGTCGTTCGTGGGCGCGTCAGCGATGTGCGAGCGCAGCTCGTGGAAACCGCGCCGCTCGAAGTGCTCGGCATGGGCCGACTGGGCCTGCAGGTTGCTGCACCCGGGCTGGGCGAGCTTCGGCTCGGGTTGCTGGGACGGCACCAGGCCGCCAACGCTGCCGTGGCACTGGAGACCATCCGCGCGCTCGCCCAACGGGACATTGTCGATGCGCCCGATGAGGCCATCCGCGACGGCTTCTCCACCGTTCGCTGGCCTGGTCGCCTGGAGCTGCTGACGCTGGGCGGCGACGGCTCGGTGAGCGAGGGCGCGAGCGCGGCGCTGGGTGCCCGGGGCGCGAATTCGGTCGACCTGGTGCTCGACGGTGCCCATAATCGGGACGGCGCCGATGCCCTCGCCGCAGCTCTCGACGAGCTCGCCGATGCTCTCTCCCCCGGCGAGCCGACGCTCCTGCTGGGCGTCATGGCGGACAAGGACATCTCGGCGATCGTGGACCGGTTTCTGGACTCGCCGTACCTGCGCCGGGCGCACGTTCTGGCCACCCAGCTCAACAGCCCTCGCGCGCTGGCTGCCTCCGACCTGGCGGCCGCCTGGCAGGCGCACGGCGGACCCGGCGCACCAGCCAGCGTCGGCGCTACGGAGTCGGTCGCGGCCGCGCTGGAAGCGGGTATCGAGGGGGCCCTCCGGCGCGGTGGTCCGCTGATCGTCGCGGGCTCCCTCTACCTCATCGGCGAGGTCCGCGGGCGGCTCGGGCTGGGACTCTCATGAGCGTCCTGCGCATCGGACCGCGCGAATTCACGTGGGGAACGCGCACCTTCGTCATGGGCATCATCAACGTGACCCCCGATTCCTTCAGCGGTGACGGCCTTCTGGGCCCGGACGCCAGCCTCCACGACGAGCGGGCAGCGGTCGAACAGGCAGAGCGCATGGCGGCCGAGGGTTCGGACATCCTGGACATCGGCGGGGAGTCGTCGCGTCCAGGGCACTCGCCGGTGGGTGTCGAGGAGGAGGTGGCGCGGGTCATCCCGGCCGTTCGGGCAATCCGGGCGGCGCTGCCCGAGATGCCGCTCTCGATCGACACCACGAAGGCTGCGGTTGCAAGTGCCGCTCTCGACGCCGGTGCCAACCTGATCAACGACGTCTGGGGTGTCGACCCCG
Source organism: Chloroflexota bacterium (assembly GCA_013815585.1). Taxonomy (GTDB): domain Bacteria; phylum Chloroflexota; class Limnocylindria; order Limnocylindrales; family CSP1-4; genus JACDFU01. The sequence continues at coordinate 2,310 of JACDFU010000034.1, read as the reverse complement.
AGCCTGACCTGCTCCGACTGGCCGCGGCCCGAGGCACACCGCTCGTGCTGATGCACAACCGGGCCGAGGCGCGCTATGCAGACGTCGTGGCGGAGGTCGTGGCGGAACTCCGGCGGGCGGTCTCGCGGGCGCTGGAAGCCGGCATCGAGTCCACCGCCATCCTGGTCGATCCGGGCATCGGCTTCGGCAAGACGCCCGCCCACAACCTCTCACTGCTGCACGATCTGGGTGCGCTGAGGGTCCTTGGCCACCCGCTGCTGCTCGGCACAAGCCGGAAGTCAACCATCGGCCATGTCCTCGATCTTCCGCCCGATGAGCGTCTGGAGGGTACGCTGGCCACCACGGCGCTCGGAATCGCAGCCGGCGTCGATGTCGTCCGCGTGCACGACGTGGGCGCCAACGTGCGCGTGGCTCGCATGAGCGATGCCATCGTCAGGCGCCGGAACGAGGGAGAGGGCCGTTGACGGATCGAATCGTCCTCTCGGGCATGAAGTTCAGCGGCCGCCACGGCCTTTCGGATGAGGAGCGTGAGCGGCCGCAGCCCTTCGAGGTGGACGTTGAGCTGCGAACCAACCTCCAGCCCGCCGGCGTCGACGACGACATCGACAAGACCGTCGACTATGGTCAGGTCTTCGAGATCTGCCGCGAGCTCGTGGAGGCGACGAACTTCAAGCTCCTCGAGGCGATCGCGGAGGGCATCGCGCACGAGATCCTGATCGCCATGCCGGTCGCCGAGGTCGGGGTCCGCGTGCGCAAGCTTCGGGTTCCGGTGCGCGGCACCCTGGACCACGCGGGCGTCGAGATCTGGCGCGCGCGGTCGCTCGCCGGCCGGCGACGGGAGGGTCGCGGCTCGAACCGGGACGGCTAGTTCAGGTCCGCAGGGCGCGTCCCGAGCGTCACATCGAGCGTTCGCTTCTCACCGTCGCGGAGCAGCTCGAGCGAAACCGTGTCGCCGGGCTTGTACTGGCTGAGGATGTCCTCGAGCCGGTGGTCGACGTCCACTCGCTCGTCCTCGATCGAGGTGATGATGTCGCCGTCGCGCACCCCGGCGTCGTCGGCGGGGCTGCCGTCCACGACCGCCGGCGACTCGTCGCCGCTTTCGACCCAGGCGCCGTAGTCGATCGGCAGGTCCTCGCTCCGCTGCAGGTCGTTGTCGATCGGCTGGTAATTGATCCCGATGTAGGGGCGGGCGAGCTTATCGCCGGCCAACGCCTGCTCCATCATCGGCTTGGCGATGTTGATCGGAATGGCGAACCCGATCCCCTGTGCGTCGCCCGCAACCGCGGTGTTCACGCCGACGACCTGGCCGGACGAATCGACCAGGGCACCGCCGGAGTTGCCGGGGTTGATGGCGGCGTCGGTCTGGATCAGATTTCGGATCCGCCGAATCTCGCCCGACGCCTGGTCGGTGACGGGGATGTCGCGCCCGAACGCGCTCATGATGCCGCTCGTGACGCTGTTCTGGAACGTTCCCAGCGGGCTGCCGATCGCGATCGCGAGCTGGCCGGCCTTGAGGCTGGAGGAGTCGCCCATTGGAGCGACGGGAAGGTCCTCGCCGTCCGGGTCGACCTTGAGGATCGCGAGGTCGGTGAGCGTGTCCAGGCCGTAGACCTGCCCGTTGAAGTCCCGTCCGTCCTGAAGCTCGATGACCACCTGGTCGGCATCCTGCACGACGTGCTTGTTCGTCAGGATCCAGCCGCGATCGTCGTAGACGATCCCTGAGCCGACCCCTTCGGCGCTGCCGGGATTCTGGAGGAGGTCGGCGGCATCGGCGCCGGCCACGGTGATCGTGACAACTGCCGGACTGACCTTCTCGGCCGCGGCGATGATCGCGGACTGCTCGTCGATGGTGACGCTCTGCGGAGTCGTGGAGCCGCTTCCGGAGGCTGCACCGGTGGTGACGCGTCCGGCGGACGGCGCGGTGGAGGCCCGCGCGGTGGTGGTTCCGGCGCTGGTGGTCCCTTCGCGATCAAGTGCACCACTGGCCGTCAGGACGCCGTAGGTCGCACCAGCAGCCAGGAGCGCGGAGAGGAGGGCGACGAATAGCATCTGCCCGAGGCCCGCACCGCTGCGACGCCGAGGGGCCGCCGCGACGGGAGCCGCAGGTTGCGCCGCTGCAGGTTCGAACCAGCGCTCGGGGGTGCGGTAGCTCGTTCCCTGGTTCGGGTCCGACCACGTCGATCGAGGATCAGCCGGGGGGACGAAGCGTTCGGTCTGTCCCGGGTCCCAGTCCTCGGGTCGCTGTGGGTCGGTCATCGGTAGCTCCAGTGTGCGGGAGGGCATTCATGCTGACAGGGCTTGGTTCAGGCC
>JACDFU010000033.1 GCA_013815585.1 Chloroflexota bacterium | reverse complement strand
GCCCTGGGGCGCTCACATGCGCAGCCGCAGGGAAGGGTCTGGTTCAGCGCCGGGAAGTCTAGCACTCTCGTATCCTGCCGCGGTGACTTTCCGGGAGGCGGAAGCCCAGCGCCCCGCGACCGGCCGACCGGTGACGGCTGCTCCTGCGGTGCGCACCGGCTCAGGTCTTCAGCGAGCGCTGGCGGACCCCGCCGTGCGCTTCTGGGTCGCCATCTGGGTCGAGGTGGCGCTCGTTGGGTCGTACCTGCTGATCAGGACGGCCCACCTGCCGCGAAGCTACCTGATTGCCTGGGCGATCATGGCCGGGGTCGTCGGCCTGGTGGCTCCGGCCTCGGGCCTCGTCGGGCTGGTGGCGATCGCTCCGTTCACCGAACCGCTCTCATTCTCCCGCGAGCTGGGCCTGAAGCCCGTCCTCATCCTGCCGATCACGGCTGGCGTGCTGCTCAGGCAGCTGTCCTCGTGGATCGGGATTCAGCGAGTGCCCCGGCTCCAGGCGCCGCTGGTCCTGGCCGCCCTCCTGGCGCTGGGCGCCGCGCTCGGTGTCCTGACCACGTTCAACAACCTGGGCCCGAAGCTCGGTGGCCAGGCGGCGCAGTTGTGGCTGCCGGGCATCGGCGGTGGGGTGCTGATCCTGCTGGCCGCGTACTGGGCCGGCCGCAACGGCTGGACCCGGCCCTTCTGGGTCGCCGTGGGGGCGGCCACGATCGGCGGCGTGCTGAGCCTCATCGAGTTCGTCGATCGCCCGCTGATCCGGAACAGCCCGATCGCCTGGATGCTGCGGGGCGAGTTCGACCCGTCCCGAATTACCGGCATCATCCCTTCGCCGAATGGGGTTGCGGCCCTCATGATCCTGCCGGCCGGCGTGCTCATCGCGGTGGTGCTTTTCGCTCGGTCCCGGGCGGCGAAGCTGCTCGCGGGGCTGCTGACCATGCCGCTGATCGTTGCGCTCTTCCTCACGCTGAGCCGGGCACCGATGCTCGGACTCGGCGCCATCGCCGTCATCTTTGCGCTGCGGTTCAGCCGAGCCTTGGGGCTCGCGCTCGTCGTTCTTGGCCTCGTTGCGGCTGCAGTACTGCTTCCGCCCTACCTTCGCGAGAGAGCGGAGACTACGAACATCCCCGTCACGGACAACCGCTACCTGGTCGCCAGCGACGACTTGCGGCTCCAAGCCTGGGCATCCTCGCTGTACATGTGGCGGGAGGAGCCGCTGATCGGGCACGGGTTCCAGTCATACCGCGAGCTGCACGGCTACTTCGGCGACCCGATCCTGCGGGCTCCGCACAACGAGTGGCTCCGCTTCTTCGCCGAGGGAGGACTACTGAGCGGAGTGACGGCGCTGCTGTTCGTGGCATTCACCGCTGCGCGGCTCGCCTCGTCGCGTTCGTTAGTGGCGACCGGTGCGCTCGGCGCCTTCATCGGCTGGGTCCTCGCCGCGAGCTTCAACAACCCCCTGCTCTACGTCCAGGTGAACGCGATCGTCTTCACGATCGTCGGGATCGGTCTGGCTGCGGCAGGTCGGATCGATGGCGACGCGGCTGGTCGGCCGGCCGCACGGGCGCCGGTCAGCGACCCTGGCCGCTCAGCATGGTCGGAATCGTCCGCAACATGATCTTGAGATCCAGCCAGAGCGACCAGCGGTCGATGTAGTCCAAGTCCATGGCGACCCACCGGTCGAAGTCCTGTTCGCGGGGCGTCCCGATCTGCCAGAGGCCGGTGATCCCCGGCTTCATCGACAGCCGGCGGCGGTGCCAGACGTCGTAGGCAGCCACCTCCCTCGGAAGCGGGGGCCGGGGCCCCACCAGGCTCATCTCACCGATCAGCACGTTCCAGAGCTGCGGCAGCTCGTCCAGGCCCGCCCGCCGGAGCCGACGACCGATCCGCGAGAGTCGGGGATCAGCAGTCAGCTTGAAGGCGTGCCCGCGTACCTCGTTGCGGTGCTGAAGTTCGCGCAGCCGCGCCTCTGCATCCGGGACCATCGTGCGGAACTTGTAGACGACGAAGGGTCGGCCGTGGAGGCCGACGCGAACTTGTCGGAAGAACACGGGGCTGCCGTCCTGCAGGCGAACCACGACCGCGATGGCCAGGAGCACCGGACTCAGGATGAGGAGCGCCGCCGCAGACAGCACAACGTCCAGGAGCCGCTTGGTCACCATGCCGAGCACGCGATCCGGCCCGTACACCAGGCTCAGGACGGGCGCGCCATCGAACTCCTCGACGTGGCCGCCCGGAAACGGAATTCCGATCGCATCCAGGGGGACGCGGACGACGCGGCCCTCCTCCTGGCAGATTCGTGTGATCGGCTCCACCAGTCCCCAGGCACTGACCGGTAGGCAGATGGCGACCTCGTCGACGATCTGGCTATGCAGAATCTCCTCGATCGCCTCCGCGGAACCGACCACCGGCCGTTTGACGTGTGACTTCTTCTCACCGGGTGCGCTGAGGTGGCCGATGACCCGCAGGCCGAGGTCCGGATGGCTCTCGATCCGGTCGGCGAAGTCGTTGGCCTCACGACCCGTGCCGACGATGATCATGAAGCTGGTGTTCCGGCCGCGGGACCGGATGCGACGCACGGCAAGCCGCAGGATCAGCCTCGAACCGAGGGTCAGGATCGGCTGCGCCGCAAAGAGCAGGACCAGAAAGAGGCGGCTGACGTCCGGCAGGCGAAGCAGGAAGAGCGCCGAGAACGTGCCGACCGCAAAGAGCACCATCGTGCTGGCAATGTCGGTCAGCTCGCTCCGGATCGACCAGCGGACGCGAAACCGGTAGAGGCCGCGCCCCCAAAGAAGGGCGACCCAGCCAAAGCCGTAGGCCGCCGCGACGACAGAGGGTGAGTAGCCGACGGTGTTCCAGATCGCGTCCGTTCCGTCCGGCCCGAACCGGATGGAGGCGATGAACAGGAACAACACCATGGCGCTCAGGGCGTCTGCGGCCATGAGCGCTGCCCGCAGGGCGGCCGTATGGCGACGGATCACGCCTGCTTTCCTCCCACTTCCCCCGACCGCCGCGGACTATACGGTCTCAGCCGTATCCGCGTGTGAACCGTATACGGTCTCAGCCTGCGGCCAGATCTCCTTCCCCCGCTTCCCGCCGCGCGACCACGTCGGCCCAGACGTCGGCCACCATATGGTCCGCGGAGCGCTCGACGGTCCAGCCCGTCAGCCGGCGAAGGGCTGACGCGTCACCCCGAATCTCCGGTGCGTCGGTCGGCCGGATGAAGCGAACGTCCGGAACGATTTCCGGGCTTACGCCGGCCAGGCGGCACAGTCGCTCCAGCAGGTCCCGGATCGCGAGCGAACGGCCCGAACAGACGTTGAGGACGAGGCCACCCTGGCCCGCCTTGCCCGTGCGCATCTGTTCGAGTATCAGTCGGTAGGCCCGGACAACGTCCCTGACGTCGGTGAAGTCGCGGCGGACATCGAGGTTCCCGACGAGCACGGAGGTCGCCTCGCCATACCGGACTGCGGCAACACGACCGGCAAGTGCCGGGAGGACGAAAACGGGCCGCTGACCGGGACCGCTGTGGTTGAACGACCTGGTCGCCACCGCCGTCAGGTCATGTCGCTGTGCGTACGCGATCGCCACCGCTTCCTGGGCGACCTTGGAGAAGGCGTAGGTGTCGTGCGGCGCGAGGGGGGCATCCTCGGTGAGTGGCAGATCGGCCGGCCGCGGTGTGCCGTAGACCTCGGACGAGCCGGTGATGAGGACGACGGGCCTTTCGGGTGCGACCCGGATTGCCTCGAGCAGGTTGATCGTGCCCCCGAGGTTGATCGCGAGGGCCGATTCCGGGTCTGCGCCCGCATCCGGGGCGTAGGCGACGGCAGCCAGGTGGACGACGGCCTCTGGTCGATGCTCTCGCAGAGCGGTGCCGACCTGGTCGCGGTCGGCGACGTCCAGCTCCGCCCGCTCGGGCGCGACGACCTCATGGCCGTGCGCCCGGAGCTCCTGCCCGAGCCAGCGACCGACAAAGCCGCCTCCGCCGGTGAGCATGACTCTCATGTCACGACGCTGGAGCGGCCGGATCCTCCAACCGGTTCGCAGCTGCAGCCCGATGCCGCTCGAGGTCCGCGTCGACCATCATCGCGATCAACTGCTCGAAGCCCACCTGGGGCACCCAGCCAAGGTCCTCGCGCGCCCGGGTCGCGTTGCCCGAGAGCTGGTCGACCTCGGCAGGCCTGAAGAGCTCCTCGGCCACGCGAACGTGCTCACGATAGTTGAGGCCCACGTGGCCGAAGGCAAGCTCACAGAGCTCCCGGACGCTCCGGGTCTCGCCCGTGGCGATGACATAGTCGCGCGGCTCGTCCTGCTGAAGCATCAGCCACATCGCCCGCACGTAGTCCCCGGCGAAGCCCCAGTCACGCCGGGCCTCCAGGTTTCCGAGCTTGATCTCGCTGGCGAGTCCGAGCTTGATGCGCGCCACGCCGTCGGTGATCTTGCGCGTGACGAACTCGAGGCCGCGGCGCGGCGATTCGTGGTTGAAAAGGATGCCGGAGACGGCGTAGAGCTTGTAGCTCTCGCGGTAGTTGACGGTGATGAAGTGACCGTAGACCTTGGCGACCCCGTAGGGGCTGCGCGGGTAGAAGGGAGTCAGCTCGTTCTGCGGGACCTCGCGAACCTTGCCGAACATCTCGCTGGAGGACGCCTGGTACATGCGGATCGACGGCTGAACCTGGCGGATGGCCTCGAGCAGGCGCGTCACGCCGAGCGCGGTGAACTCACCAGTGAGAACCGGCTGGTTCCAGGACGTGGGCACGAAGCTTTGCGCGGCCAGGTTGTAGACCTCGTCCGGCTGGGCGTCCCGCAAGGCGGCAACGAGGGAGGCCTGGTCCAGGAGATCGCCCTGCAGCAGCTCGATCCGCTCGGATAGGTGAGCGATTCGCTCGTTGGTCACGGTGCTGGAACGGCGGGTCATGCCGACGACCCGGTAGCCCTTCTCCAGCAGGAGCTCGGCGAGGTAGGAGCCGTCCTGGCCGGTGATCCCCGTGATGAGGGCGGTCTTCGGCACGGCGGGAGTATAGCCGCGGCCTTGGGGTCCAAGGATCGCCCTGCCGAATCGGCCGCGTCACTATGCTGAGCCGGTGACCGAGGAGTGGGCCGCCGGCCCGATCGACGGCGTGACGCAACGATCGCTCCCGCTTCATGCCGACCCGCGCGGTGCGTTCAGGGAACTGTGGCGCGCGAGTTGGACAGACGGCCTGGGCACCAGGTTCGTCCAGTCCAACCTTTCGCGCTCCCGGGCAGGCGCGTTGCGCGGCATGCACTTCCACAGGCGCCAGGCCGACCTCTGGGTCGTCATCGAGGGCAGGGCGGTGGTGGCCCTCGCGGACCTGCGGCCGATGCGCGATGGAACGGCGCACAAGCCCCCGGTGGCGACAGTGGATCTTACGGTCGGGGATGCACTCTTTCTGCCGGAGTGGGTCGCCCACGGATTCTTTGCCCCGGAGGAGATGGCCCTGATCTACTTCGTCACGCAGGAATTCGACGGCAGCGACGAACTCGGCTTCGCCTGGGATGACCCGCAAGTGGGGATTCCGTGGCCCAGCCGGGACGTGATCCTGTCCGAGCGGGATCGCTCCAATCCTTCGCTCGGGGAGGCCCTCGCCGGCATCTCTAACGGTTCATGAGCCGCATCGGCTCCGAGACCTTGCCCTCGGCGCGGGCGTCTTCCTGGGGCTGCTGGCGGTGATCAGTGGCCACATGTACTCGATCGACGGGCTCAACTACTTTCGGGGAGCGACACGACTTGCCTACGACGGGAGCTTCCTCTTCGATGCACCGCCGACATGGCCGCCAAATGCTGTGTGGCACTGGCCCAGCGGCCCCATTGGGCTATCGCTCGCCTACCTTCCCGCGGTGCTGCTAGCCTCTCCGCTCGCCTCGCTCCAGCCGCCGCTGGGCACGGCGCCCACCCTGGCCCTGGCTGTACGAGGACCCCGTCCACCAGGCTTCCTCGTGGGTGAACCACCTCATCGTCGCTGCAATAGCGGTCGTGAGCGCCCGCCTCAGCAGGCGCCTGGGGTCCTCGGAACCGCTCAGCATCCTCCTCGGCCTTGGCGTGGTGTTCTGTGGGCCGCTCCTGTTCTACGCTCGCGCCGATCTCGCGCAGCCGCTATCCACCTTGACACTTCTCCTGGCCCTCCTGGCTGCGCTCAAGATCCGCGCCGGTGAGCGGCACGCCGCCATCCTCCTGATCGCCGCCATCGCCGCGAGCGTCCCAACGCGCCCCGTGGACGGTGGCCTCGCCGCGCTCGCGGTAGCGGGAGTCCTGCTGGTCGATCCCCCGGACCCGACAGGAGTTCGACTGGCAGGACGTGCCGGTAGTCAGCCCAACCATCCACCGATCCGTACTCGCAGGGGCCTGCTACACGAGCGAGCGACCACCGACCCTCGCCCCGTGCGTGAGCTGGAGAGCCGGGCCGACATGCTGACCGCCGTGACCGGTGCGCTCCTGGGCGTTCGAGCGTCGGCGTATCGGCCCGTGCCGCCGACGGCGTCGATGGACCACCTCCTGCCGCTGTACGTCCGAGAAGCCGGCGGGCTGGTCGTGTACGTCGGCGGCGCCGTCGCCACAGACCGTCCGATCAGCGGCTTGCGCGAACAGCTCCGCAACCGGACGCGGACCGCGACCCGCGGGATCCGCGCGGACCTCTCGATGGTCGGTCCAATCGCCCCCTGGCGGCGGCCGGGACCGGCCCTTGCCATCTGGTCGCACAAGCTGTTGCGCTGGGCGACGCCCTGGTTCGTGCTCCTTGTCGCTGGGTCGGGGCTGGTGCTGGCTGTTGGCGGCGCGACCGGCTACCTGCTGGCGCCGGTCGCCGGTCGCCTTCGCGCGGTCGTTCACTGTGGTCAACCTGGCCTTTGCCATCGGGTGGGTCAACGTCATCCGCGGTCGAGGGATCGAGGTCTGGCATCGGACGGAGGTCCGGCTGACCCGCTGACGAAGTGACTGGAACCCTCTGCCGCCGGGCTAGCAGCGACCGACGCCAGATACTCATCCAGGATCGGCCCCCAGCGTCGGACGCGTTCTGGTACCCCCTGTGCCGCCGCCACGTCTCCGACGAGCATCGGGTCGACCCGACGGAACGGCGGCCATAACGAGGTCGGGAAGCGCCTCCGAAGCTCATACAAGAGACGTGGCGGGATGCCGAAGCGAGCTTCCGGCGTGACGCTCCACCACGGCGGGGGTTCGGGAAGCGGGACCGAACCGGCACGGATACGGGCGAGCTCGTCGGCGATCCGCACGATCGGGTCGCCCCTGCTCATCAGCGCAGACCGCGCCCACCGAGCGAGAGGGCTGTCGCCGTCCTCTGGCGGCGTCACGACCGCCGCGACCATTTCCTCTTCAGAACGGAGATGCGGCAGGAGGGCGTGCCACTCGCTGTGCAGGGACTCGGGCCACGGGACTGGCTCGAGGATGAAGGACGGACGCCCGGCGACGGCCGCCTCGATGAGGGACGTGCTGTAGGACGAGATCACGACATCGCTCGCGAGGACCCAATCGCGGACCGTATCGCGGACGGTGATGAATATGCGCGGCGGCAGGGTCCCGACGACCTCCTCCACCCGCATCCGGAAACGTTCGGGCGATGTCGTGGGGCGCGGGCGGATAATTAGTTCGACGTCCGACCGCCGCGCCAAGGCGGCGCACCAGCGCATCGCAGCCTCGAACGATGTCGTCACGACTTCGCGCATTGCAGCCACCTGCGCTGCAGGCTGTCCGGACCGCCTCAGCTCCGCGAGCATCGCATCGTCGTAGAACGCCCAGTTGTAGTTCTCGGGAAGGAACACCCACCGGCGAGCGGGATCCAAGCCACTCTCTTGCGCGATCTGCGATCGGGACTTGAAGTACCGTCGATACGGTTCCTGATACAGGGCGTATGCGGGCTGTCCGCTGATGAAGATGTGCGGCTCGGGAACACCGCTCGCCCGCAGGAGGTCCGCATACGCGTCGCTCCATGCGTGGTGGATGACGTGGCGCAGGGCGAACTCACCATGCGGCGACTTCGCGGCGGCCACCCCCGGATAGAAGAGCTGCTCCCAGGTCAGGTTGAAGAACGTCGCTCTCCTCCACCGCATGAGGTAGTGATTGTTGTAGCGCTCGTGATACGCGTACGGGAGGATGACGACGTCGGGCCTGATCCGCCTGAAGATCGTTGCCCTGGCCTGGTATTGCTGAACGACCTCCGTGGTCAGCCCGTGGCGGCGTGCAAGGATGTACGCAAGGGCCGTCGCCACGTCGAGTTCACGCGCGGCTCGCTCGAAGAGCACGCAGAAGTCGACGCGTCTCATCTGATCGTCGGTACTCGTGGGCTGCGCGAGCCTCCGCTTTGCCGCGGCATCAGCGGCCATGCCGACGCGCCGCAGAGCGTCTCGATCGGCCGATAGATCAGGTCGTGGATGGGCAGGGCGCTTGTTCGTGACGAGCATGAAGCGGATGGAAGCGGCTGGCCGTGCCGCTAGCCGCGATGAGGTCCTTCATCTGCCCCGAAGTCTAGCCGTGGGCTGCCGTGTCAGCATCGTGGGCACCGGGGGAGAGGCGAAGAGGGCCTCGGCAACGTCACTGCCGCGGTCATCCGGCCCCGCGGGCGTGAAGGAGCCATTGACCCCGGCAGCGGGCAGGCTAAGGCGACCTCGATCAACCACGGAGCCTGGGCGCCGGCCCGAGTTCGCGTTGGTATTCTGCGCGGCGATGCTGCCCAACTCAGCGTGCCATACCCCGCCGCGCCGCTCGAGGCGTACCAACGAATCGCGGACACGATCCCCGTCGACAGGTGACGCATGGAGTCACCGGTAAGCCCGGCAGGTACCATTGCAGCGCACCACAGCACCCGATCCCCGATTCGACGAACGCCACACTCTCTGCGTCCGAGCCCAGCCTGGGCTGGGAGCGCGGCGTTTCAGCGGTGGCGGGCCTTGGCGTAATCAAGCGAGATAGGTAATGAGCACTCAGATCCGCATCGGGAGCCACACGATCCGTCGCGATGCCCCGGACTGCTTCGTCATCGCCGAGGTCGGCCACAATCACGGCGGGGACGTTGACACCTGCAAGCAGCTGTTCCAAGCGGCCAAGTACGCAGGTGTCAGCGCCGTCAAGCTTCAGAAGCGAAACAATCGCAGCCTCTACACCCGAGAGTTCTACGACTCGAACTACAACTCCGAGAATGCCTTCGGCCCCACGTATGGCGCCCACCGCGAGGCGCTGGAATTCGGAGAGGCCGAATACCGCGAGCTCAAGCAGTTCGCCGAGAGTCTGGACCTCGTCTTCTTCGCGACCGCTTTCGACTTCCCAAGTGTCGAGTTCCTCGAGCGGATCGGCGTCCCCTGCTACAAGGTCGCGTCAGGGGACCTCACGAACCTGCCGCTGCTTCGTTGCATCGCGCAGACCGGGAAGCCGATGATCGTGAGCACGGGCGCGGCATCCATCGACGACGTGCGCCGGGCGTACGAATCGGTCCTTCCATATAACCGTCAGCTCGCGATCCTGCACTGCACCGCTGAGTACCCGAGCGATCACAGGGACATGAACCTTTCCGTCGTCGGGACTTACCTCCGCGAGTTCCCGGAGGCCGTCATCGGTCTATCGGACCACGACAACGGCATCGCCATGGCACTCGTCGCCTACGTCCTGGGCGCGCGCGTCATCGAGAAGCACTTCACTCTGAACCGCGCCTGGAAAGGGACCGACCACGCCTTCTCGCTCGAGCCCGAGGGGATGCGCAAGCTCGTGCGCGACGTCCACCGCGCCGGGATCGCGATGGGCGACGGGGTCAAGAGGGTCTACGAGAAGGAGATGCCGGCCAGGATCAAGATGGGCAAGAAGATCGTGGCGGCCCGCGACCTCCCCGAGGGCCACGTACTCCAGCCCGCCGACCTGGCTTACAAGTCGCCCGGCGACGGTCTGCCGCCCTACCACGACCAGCTGTTCCTGGGCGCAGCGCTCACGCGTCCCGTGCGCGAGGACGAGTCGCTGAGCATCGACCATGTGAGCCGGTGACCTCGCTCCCGGAACGGACTGAGATACGCGCGTCCGTCCGCCTGGTCGTCTTCGACTTCGACGGAGTCTTTACCGACAACACGGTCTGGACGGACGACGCGGGCACCGAGTGGGTCCGGTGCTGGCGCGGCGACGGCCTCGGGCTCCAAAAGCTGCGTGACCTCGGGATCCCGACGTGGGTCCTCTCCACGGAGAACCATCCGGTCGTCTCCCGCAGGTGCGAGAAGCTCGGGATCCCGTGCCGGCAGGGCCTCGCGGACAAGTACGAGGCGCTCCAGACGCTGATGGCCGAGGCCGGCGTGGCCCCGGGCGACGTCGTGTACCTCGGGAACGACATCAACGACGCCGCGTGCCTCCGCGCGGTCGGCGTGCCTATCGTTGTCCATGACGCCCATGCCGACGTCGTTCCGCTGGCCCGCTTCCAGACCCGGAAGCCAGGCGGCTTCGGCGCCGTGCGCGAGGTCTGCGACTGGTTGGCCAGCGGCGCGCCGGCCCGAGCCGCAGTCCCACCGTGATCGCCCTCGCGGACCGGTTCCGGCTCGACGGCCGGACGGCGGTGGTGACCGGGGGTCTCGGCCGGCTCGGGCCCATCTGGGCGCGCGTTCTTTGCGAGGCCGGTGCCCGCGTGGCGGCGGTCGACCTGCCGGGCTTCCCGGTCCCGAACTCGCTGGCCGACCTCCAGGGCGACGGCGCGCTCGAGGTATTCGGGGCGGACGTTACATCCCGCGAGAGCGTGGACCGGATGGCAGTTGAGGTCGAGGAGCGGCTAGGTGAGGTTGACATCCTAGTCAACAACGCGGGCATCGACGCCCCGCCCGAAGCCACCGCGCGGACGTTCACTCTCGCCGACCATGACGCCGGGGTCTTCCTCCGGACGCTCCAGGTGAACGTACTCAGCGCCTTCGTCTGCTCGCAGGTGTTCGGGTCGCGGATGGCGCAGCGCGGGCACGGTGCCATCGTGAACATCGGCTCCCTCTATGCGTCGGTCTCCCCGGACGCGCGGCTCTATGAACACCTGCCGGCGGACCCGCCCTTTCTCAAGCCACCGGCGTACGGGGCCTCCAAGGCTGCGCTCGTGAACCTGACGAGGTACCTGGCGACCCATTGGGGCCCGGCCGGGGTCCGTGTCAACGCGCTGTCGCCCGGCGGGGTCGAGGGAGGACAGGATCCCGAGTTCAAACGCAAGTTCAACGAGCGCGTCCCACTCGGTCGGATGTGCGCGCCGGAAGACCTGGAGGGCCCGCTCCTGTTCCTCGCGTCGGGCGCGAGCAGCTACGTGACAGGGGTGGAGCTACTCGTCGACGGAGGTTTCACGGCGTGGTGAGGCCGCGATGACATACCCAGGTGAGGTCCTGCATTGGATCGGCGGCGAGCGGCCGTCACTGTCAGGCGAGACCTACGACAAGAAACACCCGCACGACGGCACGACCATTGCCCGCGTCGCGCGTGGCAGGCCCGAGGACTCACGTCTCGCCGTGGACACGGCGGTGGCCGCCTTCGAGGCCTGGGCCCGAACGCCAGTCGTTACCCGCGGCGAGCTCATTCGGCGGGCGACGATGCTCCTCATGGAGCGCCGCGACGCGGCGGCGGCGATCGTCAGCACCGAGACCGGCAAGTCCCTCAAGGACGCCGCGGGTGAGGTAGGTGCCGCCATTGAGATGGGCTTCTTCGTGGCCGGGGAAGGGCGTCGCTTCTACGGCCGCACATCGACCAGCGCGGTGGCCAACCGCTGGGCGATGACCATCCGGCAGCCGGTGGGTCCGGCCGCCCTGATCATCGCCGCCAACACGCCAATCGCGAACGTCGCCTGGAAGGTCTTCCCGGCACTCCTGTGCGGCGACACGGCCGTACTGAAGCCGTCCGAGGACACGCCCGAGACCGCCATGTTCCTTTGCCGCCTCCTGTACGAGGCCGGCCTCCCGGAGGGCGTCCTGTCGGTCCTCCACGGTATGGGCACTGAGGCGGGAGCGCCCCTCGTCGAGGACGAGCGCGTCCGGCTCGTCAGCTTCACCGGCTCGGTGCCGGTCGGGCGCTGGATCCAGCGGACCGCGGGGGGGCGGCTGGCCAAGGTCTGCCTCGAGCTGGGCGGCAAGAACCCGCTGGTGGTCTGCGACGATGCGGACCTCGACCTGGCGGCGGAGGCGGCCGTGCTCTCGGCATTCAGCAACGCGGGTCAGCGCTGCTCGTCCGGCAGCCGCCTCCTGATCTTCGACGGTGTCTACGACGACTTCCGCAACCGCTTCCTCGAACGCACGGGGTCGCTACGCCTGGGCCCAGACGACGAGGACGACCTTGGCCCTGTCATCAACGAGCGCCAGATGAGGTCGATCCTCGGAGCCGTCGAGCGCGCCACTCAGGAGGATGGCGTCACCGTGGCATTCGGCGGGACGCGGCTTACTGACCCGGCCCACGCCCGCGGCTACTACGTCGCGCCGACCGTGCTCGAGAACGCCCGGGCCGACGCGAGCATCTCGCGCGACGAGGTGTTCGGTCCGGTGACCTGCCTATACAGGGTGCGCGACTTCGACCACGCGATCAAGATGGCGAACGACACCCATTTCGGGCTGACCGCCGCGATCCACACAAGCAGCATCCATCGCGCCGAGGTCTTCCGCGAGCGCATCAGGTCTGGCGTCATATCGATCAACGGCCCCACGTACGGCAGCGAGCCGCATATGCCCTTCGGCGGACTGAAGGACTCCGGCAACGGGTTCCGCGAGGCCGGGACCGAGGCGTTGGATGTCTATTCGGATTGGAAGACCGTCTACGTCAAGCATGACCCGGATCAGATCTGAGGCGAGCGTCGAGCCGTCTCCGCTGCCCCGCGGTGCCACCTGTGTCGGACTGATCCCGGCGCGCGCCGGGTCGAAGCGCGTGCCGGGCAAGAACGGCCGGATCCTCGGCGGCCACCCTCTCATCGCGTATGCCGTCACGTCCGCGCTCGACTCGGGTGTGCTCGACGGCGTCATCGCGTCGACGGACAGTCCCGAGATCGCCGAGCTCGCACAGGTAGTCGGCGCCGAGGTGCCGTTCCTTCGCCCGGCCGAGATGGCCGGTGACCGCTCGCCGGACATCGAGTGGATCCGACACCTGCTTGCGACCCTGGAGGGCCAAGGGCGCGCCTGGGACTGCTACGCGATCCTGCGCCCGACCAGCCCGTTCAGGCGACCCGAGACGATCCGGCGCGCCTGGGCAGCGTTCCGCGCCGACGGACGGGCCGATTCGCTGCGGGCGGTCCAGCCCAGTCGGGAGCACCCGGCGAAGCAATGGATCGTCGAGGGATCTCGGATGCGGCCGGTGATGTCCAACCCGGATCCAGCTGTGACCGCGTGGCACAGCATGCCGTACCAGGCGCTGCCACCGGTCTATGTCCAGAACGCGAGCCTTGAGATCGCCCGGACGGCTGCGCCGCTTCGGATGGGTTCGATCTCCGGGACGGTGATCATGCCGTTCCTGACCGAGGGCCTGGAGGGCTTCGACATCAACGGACCAGACGACTGGCTCCTCGCCGAGCACCACGCCCGGGAGCACCCCGAGCTGCTGTCCGCCGTGAGAGGGCGATCGTGACCGTCATCCGATTCGTTCCGCCCGCCGAGTCGGACCGCATCCGAAGCGGCATAGATGATCGCTACGCTCGCTCCCGCGCGCTGGCCGACGCCGCCCGGATCAACACACTCTCGATGATCGAGTATGCAGGCTCGGGCCACATCGGCACGAGTTTCAGCGCTATGGACTTACTCGCCTGGCTCTGGACCGAGGTTCTTGTCGACCCGGGGCCGCAGGCGGCCGGCGGCGGCGACCGCTACTTCTCGTCCAAGGGCCACGACGTACCGGGGCTGTACGCGCTGCTCATCGGCCTCGGCAAGCTCGACGCGATGTGCCTGACCGGGCTCCGTCGCCTAGGCGGCCTCCCGGGGCATCCGGACGTGTCGATCCCATACATGATCGTAAACACCGGCTCGCTTGGGATGGGCATCTCCAAGGCGCGCGGCATGGCGATCGCCAACCGGCTCGACGGGACCCCGGGTCGAATCTTCGTGCTGACCGGCGATGGCGAGCTCCAGGAGGGCCAGTTCTGGGAGTCGCTCCAACCCACCGCGAACGGCCGGTTCTCGGAGATCACCGTCATCGTCGACCACAACAAGATGCAGTCGGACACGTTCGTCGACCGCGTCAGCGACCTCGGCGACGTCGAGGCTAAGGTGAGTTCCTTCGGCTGGGCGGTCGACCGTTGCGACGGTCACGACCCGCAGGCTATCGAGGCGGCGCTCGCGCGGCTCGCAGGTGGCGGCGAGCGGCCGCGGCTACTCGTCGCGGACACGATCAAGGGGCGGGGCGTGTCGTTCATGGAGTCCGGCGCCGTCGGTGGTGACGGCTTGTACCGGTTCCACAGTGGTGCGCCGTCGGTTGAGCACTACGCGGCCGGTGTCGCGGAGCTGGTCGATCGAATCGACGGCACCCTGGCGGGTGTTGGGCTTTCGGCGCTCGTGCTCGACGAGGTCCCGTTTCCGGGGCGAAGTGTGCCGGCCGCTCCCCAGCGGCTGATCAACGCCTATTCGGAGGAGCTTGTCAGCCTGAGCCGGTCACACCCCGAGATCGTGGCCCTGGACGGCGATCTGATGGTCGATACCGGCGTGATCGCTTTCGCGCGCGAGTTCCCGAATCGGTTCATCGAGTGCGGGATCGCCGAGCAGGACATGGTGTCCCAGGCGGGCGCGCTGGCTCTGAAGGGAAAGCTGCCGATCGTCCATTCGTTCGCGTGCTTTCTCTCGACGCGGCCGAACGAGCAGATCTACAACAACGCCACCGAGCGGTCGAAGGTCGTCTATCACGCGTCGCTGGCCGGGCTGCTCCCGTCCGGGCCCGGCCACTCGCATCAATCGGTGCGCGACATCTCGGCGGTCGGGTCCGTGCCCGGACTCGTGCTCATCCAGCCCGGCGACGAGGCCGAGACGCGCCTGGCGCTGCGCTGGGCAGTGGAGGAGAACCGCGAGAGCACCTACCTCCGGCTGACGACCGTGCCCGTCGACGTGCCGTACCGGCTACCCGCCGACCACCACCTCGTGATGGGGCAGGGCACCCGCATACGGGACGGCCGGGACGGTGTCGTCGTCGCGTACGGCCCCGTCATGCTCACCGAAGCTTTCCGCGCGGCGGAGATACTGGAGACGCAGGGCCGATCGCTGGCCGTCTTCAACCTGCCATGGCTCAACCGGATCGACGATCGCTGGCTCGCCGATGCGCTGCGCGACCAACCCGCGCTCTTCATCATCGAGGACCACTATCCCGAGCTCGGGCAATCCGCCTTCGTGGCGCAGGCGCTGGCGCGAACGGGTCTCGGGATGCCGACACACGTGTACGGCGTTGACACGATCCCGGTCTCGGGGCAGAACCGCGAGGCGCTCGACCACCACGGCCTCAGCGCCGATCGTCTGGCCGACCGTATCTCCGCGGCACTGTGAGGGGTCTCGCCCCGATCCTCCGGGCCGAAGCTCGGGACGCGCTTGTGTTCACGAGCTCGACCCTCATCAACCGGGTCGGTGCCTTCCTCCTGCTGCCGCTGTTCCTGAGCAAGCTATCGCCCGAGGACTTCGGCATCCTCGCCGTCATCGCTGTCGTCGGAGCGTTCCAGATGCTCATCGGCTCACTCTCGCTGGATCTCGCCGTGACGCGGCTGTACTACGAATGGCCGGAGGCGGAACGGCGCCGCAACCTTGGCTCCATCTGGGTCTGGAGTTGGATCGCCACTTTCGGATCCGGCGCCCTTTTCCTCGTGGTGATGCCGTTTCTCGCGCCATTCCTGTTCCCAGATGTGCCATACGAGCCCTCGCTGCCTCTCGGGATCATCAGCAATGCCCTCGCTGGCCTGCTCGTGCTCCCGGCCACGACCATACGAATCAGACGTCTTCCCTGGCTGTTCGCCGTGTACTCCGTGGCAAGCTTCGTCGTCACGGGGGGACTCGGGCTGTGGTTCGTGCTGGGCCTCGACCTCGGGCTGGGCGGCTATCTCTCAGCGCTGATCCTGGCCAACACCGCGTTGGCAAGTCTGAGCATCTTGGTGATGCTGCGTTTCTCGAGACCCAGCATCACCAGCTCTGGGCTGGCCGGTGCCCTGCGTTTCTCAGTGCCGGCTCTGCCCTCAGCCCTGATCAGCACCTTCGGCGTCACGCTGGACCGGATCCTGCTCGCGCAGTTCGCGACGCTCCATACGCTCGGTATCTACGCGGTCGCAATGAAGTTCGTCGAACTCATCGGGGCGTTGCACCAGTCACTGAAGATGACCTTCATCCCCTTCACCATGCAGCACATGGCCGCGGATGTGGAACGTGGCAGGCAATTGGTCGGATCGGTCATCCCGTTCTATCTGATTCCGTATCTCGCCGCCACGCTCGGACTCGTGCTGTTCATTGGTCCAGTCGTGCGAATCATTGACCAGCCGGAGTACTTCCCGGTGGTTGAATGGGTGCCATGGCTGGCAGGCGCGTACCTCATCGCCTGTCTCTTCGTCTATTTCGGGAACGGCATGCTCCTGGCCAACCGAACCTATCTGCTGACGATCCCCGCCGCTGCCCAGTTGGCGGCGATGACCGTCACCGGCTTCCTGCTGATCCCGCCCTTCCAACTCGCCGGTGTGGTCGCTACCCGGTACGCGGGCGCGATTGTATTGTTCGGGTCGAGTCTCTACCTGTCCCGCAGGGTATTCCGGATCGAACACCGTTGGGCCGTGCTGCTCGCGCTCGCGGGAGCCCTTCTCTTGTTCGCGGCGTCGGGCTCGGTGTTGACCCCGTCGGACGCCGCGCTCGAGATCATCGCGCGCGCGGCCGTCTGGGCGGTATTCCTCATAGTCGCCTTGTCGATCGTCGTGGGCGGGAAACGCGTGACGCACCCCGGCCCCGCGGCCCCCTAGCCTGAACGGTCCCCGAGTCTCGGCGACACCTGGAGCGCTACTGCCCCGCTTCAGCCTGCCCGTGAGCGCAGCGTGTGAGGCCCCTGCCACTATTTCATGCGGTGGGCGGATCCCCCTGATGTCGCGCAGGCTCCCGATGCGATTCATCCAAGCGCTCGTAGATCTAGTTGAAGCGTGGTTCCTACCGGGAATTCCAACGTGACCGGCAGACTGAGGCGAGCAGGACAGATGATGCGGAATGCGGCAGTGGGACGAAACGGGACGAGATATGCAGCCGCGCCGGCGCCGCCTATCGAGAGCGCGAGCAGGGCGGCGCTGTCGGTGGCTCTATCGCCGACGATCCATGTCGCTGCCCACACTGCGATCGACACCGATGCCAGGATCGTTGCACGGCCGGGACCAGCGGCTGAACGGATCGAGCCGTTGCGAGAGCTTCGGCGTGAACGCCTTCTTCGTCCGCCGAGACCTCACGACGGATCGGCTGAGGGAGGTCTCGATGGGAGAGGGGTATCGACGTGGACGATTCAGGGCGGCGAGGGACCGCCGCGGTCGTCTCGCGTACCGCACGGCCGAGGAGGAGGCAGCGATCATCGCGCCCGGTGCGGGTCGTAGACGTCGCGTGACGATCGCGTCATCAGGCCGGGGGCGAGTCTGCCTCAAGACGCGTCCGCTCTTGGTGCGACTCATCCAAGCGCTGGTATACCCAGTTGTAGGTCGCGCTCGTCCCGTGTCGAACGACGTTGACTCGAGTCAATCCCGCCTCCGCAAACGTGCGCTCGACATGACCCAGGTCGGTGCGACCGGACTCCACCTCGATTAGTACGTGCTTGAGCATCGGGGAGCGCAACGTCTCTCCGGCGCCATCCAGAACAGCATCCTCGCCACCGTCGACATCGATCTTGAGGTGCGTGGCCTTTGGCAGGTCCAGGAGGGGCACGGCTTCATCCAGCGGGATGGCCGCGAGATCAAGACCAGGACTTCCGGCAATTTCCCCTGGGTGCGACGCCTCGCCAGCAATGGTCGATCTGAGCACGAATGAGCGAACACCCGCGCGTTCAGTGAGCAGCAACTGCAGCGGGGTGATGCGTCCCGTGAAATCGTTCAACAGGATGTTTGCGCACAGGCTCGCGAAGGTGAAAGGCGATGCCTCGATGGCAATGACGCGGCTGCCTGGCCCACCTGCCGCGGCTGCGACGAGCGAGTATGCCCCGACATTGGCTCCGATGTCGTAGAGCACGCTGCCGTCGGCGAAGGTGCGCTCCAGCCACTCGACGGTCTCCGGCTCCTTCTGGGACGAGTGCAAACGCGTGCGTAGCTCGATGCTGGACGTCACCAGGAGCCGAAGGTTCGCGCGCGGGTAGTCGAGGCGGCGCACAAGCCGTGTCCGCTCGGAGACCTTGACGGTCACGATGTCCGGCGCAGCGTGGGCAGGTGCCGCGGCCAGACGCGCCCAGGCGTTCGCCGCTCCCTCTGTCAGCCGAGCTCGAGCCGTCTGCAGGCGCCGCCACGCCTTCGCGCTCATCCGCTTCCTGGCGCCCGCCTTGACTCGCGAGATCACGCTGGATCTCCCTCCGTGCGCCTCACGCGTCCTTGTCGCCCGGGCCCGAGACCACGATGAGCACGATCGTAAGCCCGAAGAGTCGCTGCCGGACCAGCCTGACGTTCGCGTCCCTGGGAAATAGCGAGAGCAGCTCCCCTGCCGAGAGCGGGTTGAGCATGTCCTCGCGCGCCCACCGACCTTGGCGGAACAGACGCAGCAGTGGATACCGGAGCTTCGGGCTCAGCCAGTGGATGAACGGCAGCAGCGTATGGGGATCGATCGGGAAGCGGGCGTTCCGCGTCGCGATGAACACCCGACGACAAGTCCTCAGCAACTCGCCGACGAAGGCCGCCTGCTGATCGCGGCTCCCGACGTGCTCGGGGGAATTGACGCTGGAAGGCTGGCATGGGCTGCAACGCCACTGCGGTGATCCTTTGCGGCCACGGGTAGTTCGCTTCCAAGAAGTTGCCCGATCGCCACGCGGTGTCGGTGACGCCGACGTCAAGGATCCGCTCACCCTCGGCGGGGTGCATGAGCCGCATGAACTCCTCGAAGCGCTTCCGCCGAGACCTCGCGGTGAAGCGTCCGGTCAGGCGCCATCGAAGCCCGGACGGAACAGCGGCCCTGGTTGGGAGCTCCTGACCGGGCGAGTCCGAAGTGATCACTGGACCTGGGCGGTAGGGACGCCGCCCGGCGCGTCGCTGTCGAGGGTCCTCGCGGCGAGGGCGAGTGCAGCACCGCCCAGCAGCCAGTTCAGCCCGAAGACGAGCGCGTTCGTGGCTTGGTAGGCCACGAGGAGCGTCACGATCGACGCCAGATACGCAGCCGCGAGGCCGGTCGCCCAGCCCGATCGCGACGCGCGGAACAAGGCGAGCAGCAGCAGGGCCACGGCGAGACCGAAGAACAGCGCCCCGATGATCCCAGCCTCGTAGACCAGCGCGACGACCAGGATCGCGATGTGATCCGGGGCGCCTCCCTGCGAGGAATCGGCGTGCCGCTGGCCGAATGAAGCCGCTCCCAGGCCGATCCACGGACTGGTCGCGAGGTCATCGAGCGCGGGGGCGACGCGTTCCAGCCGGTGCTGGATGGTGTCGGGTGGTTC
>JACDFU010000220.1 GCA_013815585.1 Chloroflexota bacterium | reverse complement strand
CCGCCAACATGAGGGCCAAGGGACCCCGGCCGCGGCTCAGGGCGCGAACGCTGCCCGCAGGCAGCCGCCCTCCTTCCTTGAACATCTGATAGCCCGCGGCGACTCCTCGAGCGACATGCGGTGCGTCAGCAGGAAAGACGGGTCCAGCTCCCCTTCTGCACATGCTCGAGCATCCGGGGCACGTAGTACGAGCTAGATTTGACAGAGAGCCGGCCGGCGCCGTAGTGCCGCTTCATCGGGCGCGATAGGACGGCGTCGGCGCGAAGTGACTCCTCGCTGCACGGTCCGCCCCACGAATTGCACCCCAATTGCGCCCTCGGACGCGCAGCTGATCAGGCTCGACCAACGACAAAAGCCCCGCCTGAGAGGCTGTCGCACAAATCCGTGGGAAGGACCCGCGCATGAAGCGGTGGGACGAGCACGCTCGGTTTGGCCCCTTTCGACGGCCTCCTCCCGTTTCAATCACTGTGTGCAACGGAACTGGATCGTGTGATCCCACGACCGATTGATGCACCCGGTTCCCGTGCCTTTTGTGCGACAGCCTCCTGAGCAGGGCTTCGTCGCAATCGGGCAGGACTTTCTTGGGTAGCGTCACCTGAACGAGAGGAGCGTCATGCGGTATCGGAAATTGGGCCGGAGCGGCATCACGGTGTCGGTGGTGGGGCTCGGGACGTGGCAGTTCGGTGGCGAGTGGGGCAAGCGGTTCTCGCAGGCCGAGGTTGACAGCCTGTTGCGTCGCGCCGCGGAACTGGGCGTCAATCTGATCGACACCGCAGAGTGCTACGGCGACCATCTGTCGGAGTCATTGATAGGCCGCGCCATCGCTCGAAATCGCGACAGCTGGATCGTCGCGACGAAGTTCGGTCATCGCTTCCACGCCGCCCGTATCGCCAAGGCGAACTGGGACGTCAGCGAGCTCAGGACAGACGCGTGGTCGCCACGCGAAGTCGTAGCTCAACTTGACGCGTCGTTGCGGGCGCTCCAAACGGACTACGTGGACGTGTATCAGTCGCACGGTGGGCAAGACGCCCCGTTCAACTCACCGCAACTGTGGGAAACCCTTCAACAGGAGGTCGCGAAAGGCAAGATCCGCCATCTCGGGATCTCGCTCGACGCCACTGACGTCGACCAGACGAAACTCGCTCCGGGAGTGAACGCCGACGTGATCCAGGTCACTTACAACCGCCTCAATCGCGTCGCCGAGGAAGGTGTGCTCCCGGCGAGCGCACACGCCGACCTGGGAGTGCTGGCCCGCGAGCCGCTCGCCAACGGGTACCTGAGCGGTAAGTACCGGCCCGGGCACTGGGTCACCAGCCGCGACGACTGGCGCTCCTCGCACAACCCCCAAGAAGCCGATGCCCAGCTGCAGGCCGTCAGCGACATCGAAGCCCAAGAACTGCCCGACGGCATCCCGCTGGCGCAATGGGCGGTCGCCTGGCCGCTGCAGCACCATGCGGTCGCCACCGTGATCCCCGGTTGTAGAAATATCGAGCAGCTCGAAGGAAACGCCGCCGCGGCCAACCTGGATCTCGTCTCCGATACCCATCCGCTAGCCGCACCGCAAGCACCCCGCACGGCAGCCGGCTGACCATCAGGTCGACGCCCCAGGCCGCGCGATCGGTGTCGCAGGAACCGTAGAAGGCCTCGCGCACGGCGTCTGGCGGCATCGTCGCCACGGGCGGATCGCCCTCGACGACTGGCGTGGACCCGTCGGTGTTGTCGTTTAGGCCGTCGGTGTTAGGTCGTCTTGGTGATCTTGCCAGGTGGCCGCGACCTCGCGCGGCGTGCGGTAGGCCAGCCCTTGGTGGGGCCGGTGGTGGTAGCGGTCGATATGGGCGCCGATCTTCTCGCGGGCCTGGTCGAGCGTCTCGAACTCTTCGCGCCAGATGCAGCGCTGCTTGAGCTTTGAAAACCAGGACTCGATGAACGCCTGTCCCGTTGTCGCTGCCGAGCGTGAGTTCGCCGGGCCGAACGTCTCGGTCGCCCGACCGCGGTGTCGATCACGGCGGTCGCTTCGGCAGCGCGGCAGCGGACATCCAGAGCCCAGC
>JACDFU010000151.1 GCA_013815585.1 Chloroflexota bacterium | reverse complement strand
GCCTGAAGTGCCGCGCCGCCCCGCGCGGCGCTCGACGCGCCGGCTCGAAGAGAACGTCCCGCTTCAGGGTCTGTCGATCGTGGCCATCGTTGGCCGCCCCAACGTGGGCAAGAGCACGCTCTTCAACCGCGTCGTGGGAGAGCGGCGAGCAATCGTGGAAGACCGGGCCCGAACGACGCGTGACCGGCTGTATGCGGTCGGCGAATGGAACGCCCGCCGCTTCATCCTCGTGGACACCGGCGGGCTCGAGCGGCGCCCCACCGACCCCATCGAGGCCAAGGTCCAGGACCAGGCACGGGTTGCGATCGCCGAGGCCGATCTGATCCTCTTTGTGGTCGACGCGTCGACCGGTCCGACCCCGGCCGACGCCGAGGCCGCAGAGCTGCTGCGACGGTCCACGGCGCCGATCCTGGTCGTCGTCAACAAGGCCGACAACGAGCGCCGCGAGCTGGAGGGCGCCGAGTTCTACGGCTTCGGCTTCGACGAGACCTATACGGTGAGCGCCCTCCACGGCCGAGGCACCGGCGATCTGCTCGACGCACTCGTCTGGGCGCTGCCGCCCGAGTCCGAATCGGAGCTCGAGAGAAAACGCGAAGAGGCCGAAGCCGAGCAGGCCGAGGAGTGGGGCGACGTCGCAGCCGAGGGCGCCTGGGCAGCCACCGACGGGGTAGCCGGCGTGGCAGACGCCGGAGATGAGACGGTCGGCACGGATGATGCCCAGCTCGACCTTGCCTGGGAGGCCGCCACCGCCATCGATCGCCAGCGCCTCGCTGAACCGATCGGGGTGGCCATCGTCGGTCGCCCGAACGTGGGCAAGAGCTCGCTGCTGAACGCGCTGCTGGGCGAGGAGCGGGTGATTGTCAGCGAGGTGCCGGGAACGACCCGCGACGCCATCGACACGCGGCTCGACTACAACGGGCGCCCCGTTCGGCTGATCGACACGGCCGGGATCCGGCGTCGTGGCAAGGTGGCTTCGGGAGCGCCAGCCGAGCGCTTCTCAGCGCTTCGTGCGCTGCGAGCCGTCAGCCGCGCGGACGTGGCTGTTCTCGTCCTGGATGCGGTGGACGGCCTGACCGCCCAGGATGCCCACGTCGCAGGCTATGTGCTCGACGAGGGCAAGGGCCTCATCGTCGCGCTCAACAAGTGGGACCTCGTGGAGAAGGACGAGCACACCTTCGACGAGTACGTGCGCGCCCTCAGGGTGGAGGCGCCCTTCCTTGACTTCGCGCCGATCGTGTCGATCAGCGCCCACACCGGTCAGCGAGTTGGTCGGGTGCTGGAGGCCGCATTTGACATCGGTGCCGAGCGCCGGCGACGAATTCCCACCAGCGAGTTGAACCGGGTTCTCGGCGAGGCCACCTTTCGCCAGACCCCGCCGATGGTCAAGGGTCGTCGCCCCAAGTTCTTCTACGGTACTCAGGCGGCCGTCGCGCCGCCCACGTTCGTCCTGTTCGCGGCGGACGCCGCGAGCGTCCACTTCAGCTACCAGCGCTACCTGGAGAACGAGCTCCGCGAGCGATTCGGGTTCCTGGGGACGCCGATCCGACTCATCTTTCGGAACCGAAGCCGCGTCGAGCTCGAGCGGAAGGGGCCGCGACGGAGGACGTCCAGGAGCCCCAAGGGAACGCGTACGGCGAAGAGCGGCGCAGGTGGCGCCAGACCGGCTAACGCCGCTGGCGCGGCCGCTCGCAAGCGCCGGGCCGGCCCCGCCACCCGGTGACCGACGCCACGGGGCCAGCCATGCGGGCCGTGGTGGGTGCAGGCGCCTGGGGAACCACGCTTGCCGTTCACTTGGCAAAGTCAGGCCCCGTGACGCTGCTGGCCAGGGACGCCCGCCAGGCCGATCTGCTCATCGAGGCGGGTGAGAACAGCCGCTACATGCCGGGACGGCCGCTCCCCGAAGGCGTGCGGATCACAGGCGACCCGGAGACCCTGGCAGAGGCGTCCGAGATCGTGGTCTTCGCCGTGCCGTCCTCGGCCATGCGTGATTCGGCGCGGCGGGTGGCGCCATCGCTCGCCAGGGGATCGATCTCTCTCTCGGTCGCCAAGGGCCTCGAGGAGGCCAGCCTTCGTCGAATGAGCGAGGTGCTCGCGGAGGAGCTGCCGCCGGGTACGCCGATCGCCGCCATGTCGGGCCCGAACCTCGCGCTGGAGATTGCCGACGGTCTCCCTGCGAGCTCGGTGGTGGCCGCGGCGGATGAGGCGGTGAGCGGCCGTGTCATCGAGATCGTCGGCAGTCGGGCGTTCAGGCTGTACCGCAACCGGGACGTCATTGGCGTGGAGCTGTGCGGTGCGCTCAAGAA
The DNA here is from genome assembly GCA_013815585.1 of Chloroflexota bacterium. Taxonomy (GTDB): domain Bacteria; phylum Chloroflexota; class Limnocylindria; order Limnocylindrales; family CSP1-4; genus JACDFU01. The sequence continues at coordinate 3,941 of JACDFU010000151.1, read as the reverse complement.
CATCGTCGCAATCGCCGCCGGTGCAGTCGATCGGCTCGGCTTCGGGGACAACGGCAAGGCCGGCCTGATGACGCGCGGCCTCGCCGAGATCACCAGGCTGGGCATTGCGGCGGGCGCCAATCCGTTGACGTTCGCCGGTCTGGCGGGAATCGGCGATGTCATCGCGACCTGCGCTTCGCCTCTCTCGCGTAATCACCGCCTCGGCGAGGAGCTGGCAAAGGGGCGGAGCTGGAAGGAGATCGAGGGTACGTTGCCCGGGGTTGCCGAGGGGGCGTACACGGTAAACGCGGCCCTTGCGCTCGCGGAGCGCCATGGCGTCGAGTTGCCGATCGCCCAGGAGGTCCACAACGCCCTCTTCGAAGGCAAGAGCGTCCAGCGCTGCCTGATCGATCTCCTGGCTCGGGAGTCGAAGGACGAACTGGCAGACTTCGACGACTGGATGGCCGGCCTCGGCCTGGTCAGGGCGGCAGGCGGCGGGCCGGACCACTGAAGTCGCCAAGAGCATGCCGATCAGGGCACCATCTGGCGAGATCTCGGCCACCTCCTTGGTCGCACTGGTCATCTACAGCAAGCGCGCGTTGACCGGCACGAGCTGCAACGCGCATCCCAGTCCAAGCTCCGTACACAGCCGGACCGATGGCAGCCTGTAGACTGGGACATACGGCAGGGAATGGTGTCCCCGGGCTCGGGCCGGCGACTCGCGCCGGCGCCACGGTGATGCTTCTCTTGTCACGCCGCAGGCCGCCCACGGCCGCGGGCCAGGGAGCCCCCGTTGCATCGCGTCGACACCTCCAACCGGTTGCTGGCGTCCATCAGTCCAGCCGACCGACTTCGCCTGGCTCCACACCTGGAGCCCGTCAGCCTCCGGCTCGGCGACGTCATCTACGAGCCCGACGCTCCACTGCGGCATGTCTACTTTCCGGGCTCCGGCCTGCTGTCCGTTGTGGCGGCCGCCGAGGACGGCTCCGAGGTCGAGGTCTCGACGATCGGACGGGAAGGCGTCTTCGGAGCACATCTGGCCCTGGGAGACGACGTCGTGCCGATGCGGGTGGTTTGCCAGGTGCCGAGCGTTTGCCTTCGTCTGCCCTCACGCGTCGTGGTGGACGAGATCGATGCCGGGGGGGAGCTGATCCCGAGCATGTACGCCTACATCGGCGTCTGCATGGTGGAGATGGCGCAGTCCGTCGCCTGCAACCGCTTGCACACAGCCGACGTCCGGCTGGCCCGCTGGCTGCTAACGGCCAGGGACCGGCTCGAAAGCGACGAGCTGCCGCTCACGCACGAGTACCTCGCCATCATGCTCGGCGTCCACCGGCCGCGCGTAACCGTCGCCGCCGGTGCACTCCAGGCGGCCGGGTTGATCCAGTACCGCAGGGGCCACATCAGGATCACGAACGGAGCGGCGCTGGAAGAAGCAGCATGCGAGTGCTACGGCATCATCCGAAGGGCGTACGAGCGCTACGAGCAGCTCCGCCTCCGCGGGCGTCGCGACGGCCGGTCGCAGGTGGTGGCGTCGCAGTCGGTGCAGGGACCGCGACCGAGCGGGGCGTAGTTCTGAGCAGTCGGTAGCCGTTCGCAAGACGACTGCGTGCACGTACCCAGATCCCGGGTCGGCCCTAGGCGAGGCTGACCGGTCCCGCTCGTTGGCGAGTGGGCGTGGGTCTATGCTGGCGGCGAAGGAGAGAGCCGTGACCTTCAGGAAGCCGCCCGCTGCGGCCGACGAAGCGTTCTGGCGCGAGTTCCTCACCCGTGGGGACTCCAAGGAGCGGGCTGCCCGGCGCATCTTCGTGCGAATCCCGAGTTATCCGCGCTGCAGGATGTGCGCGGCGCCGTTCGCCGGCGTTGGCGCCCCAGTGATGCGCCTCATCGGCAAGCGACAGTCGGACATGAACCCGAACTGGTGCAACTCCTGCTCCACCTTCATGCGCCGCCACCATGGCGGGGCAGAGGTCGATGGCACGATGCTCTTCGCCGACGTCCGAGGATCGACGTCGCTGGCAGAGGGGATGTCGACGGCCGAGTTCCATCACCTGCTCGACCGCTTCTACAGCACCGCGACGAGCGTCGTCTTCGAGCACGACGGTGCGGTCGACAAGTTCGTTGGTGACGAGCTGGTCGCCATGTTCTTTCCGCTGCTCAGCGGCGAGCGGCACGCGGCGCGTGCCGTCGAGGCTGCCCAGGCGCTCCTGCGCGCCACCGGCCATGCCGATCCCGCCGGCCCATGGGTGCCGCTGGGGGTGGGCGCCCATACGGGGAAGGTCTGGTTCGGCGCGGTGGGGGAGGGCACGCATGTCGAACTGACTGCCCTTGGCGATGCGGTCAACACCACGGCGCGCCTAGCGTCCGTTGCGGGCCCGGGCGAAATCCTGGTCACAGAGGAAACCGCGGCGGCCGCCGGCCTCGATCCCGGGCTCGAGCCCACCGCCCTCGAGCTCAAGGGCAAACGGCTCGCGACCAGGGTGGTGAAGCTGAGAGTCAGCCCCGGCCCAGCGCCGGACGGTTAGTCCGCTCCTGGCACCACGGCCGACATCCACGGCCATATGACCCAATCGATGCTCGGACGTGCCTGCGGATTGAATGGATGGGGTCCTGCGGAGACGTGTCGCAGCGCCCCAAGGGCAGCTCGGAAAGGCGCATACTCCTCCGGTCATGGAGGGGAGCATCGGAGCCTCGGGCTCCGTCCAGCGCGGCATCTCTGTACGGTCGCCCGATATCGTCGCGCGGGGCCAACGGTGAGACCGACCCTCCGGACTGGCGCTTGACGCGCCTACAAGGAGGAGCCTTCATGCCCAGGTTCATTACGTTCTTCTCGTACACGGCCGAGTCCGCGAAGGCGATGATCGAACGTCCCAGCGACCGATCGGCCGCGGGGAAGGCGCTGGTCGAATCGCTCGGCGGGACGCAAGAGGCCTTCTACTGGATGCAGGGGGAGCACGACGGCTTCCTGATCTCGAACGTGCCGGACGGCGTAACAGCGGCAGCGCTGGCAGCGGCGGTCGGCGCGGCAGGAGCCGTGGGAGGACTCGAGACGCACCAGATCTTCGACAACGACGAACAGGCGGCCATCGTTAAGCAGGCCGACACCGCCCTCAGAGCCTACAAGCCGCCGACTGCCTGATCCCGGCGACGCCATCCGTCTCTGGCCGGCTAAATGAGGGTAGAAAAGGGGTGGTGACTCGAATCAGAAGGCCCTCCGGGTCGACCGGAGGGCCTATTTCGTGCTCAGATCGGTGGTCGGGGCGAAAGGATTCGAACCTTCGACCTCTTGAACCCCATTTAAGTTTTGCCGTGCTCAGACAAGCCGATTCGTGCTCAAAACGTCCGCTGGTGTCCAGTCTGTACCACCCGCATCCAGCCGCTAAGTGGTACGGAAGGTGGTACGGCCAAGGTTCAGGGTAGGGCGGCTCCGGAGCTGGGGGATGGGCAACGGATCCGCCCTGGCCGCCCATCGTAGCGGGTGACTGGGGGCCGTTATCAGCCGCTTACGCCCGGTTCCCGGTCGGCTCGGACTCCTCCTCCTTCCACTCCCGCAGCGGCCGCCGCTGGCCGGCTGGTGATGTACGGACTGCCGGGTACGTACCCCTACCGTCGAATCGGTAGGGTGATCCGTAATCTCCCGGATGTGCCCGAGGCAGACCGCCTCGATGATCGGAGGTAGAGAGACGGCCCCCGAGCTGGGGGGAACAGCAACCAGGGCCGTCTCTCTGAACCTCGATCCTAGCGTCTCAACGACGCAACGGATGGCTTCGGGCCAGCCGGGCCAGACCTCACGTGCTCGCCAGTCAGCCCCGGGGAGTCATCAGGGTGTAAGTGACTCGCCTAGGCTGAACAGCCCCCAAGATGTAGCGACGCATCTCGGTCATCGTGGCCTCATCTTGCGGGCCCCGATCAAGGCCTCGAGCGGCGTCCGACCACCCGTCAGCCGGCCGGTATGGGCGCGC
>JACDFU010000032.1 GCA_013815585.1 Chloroflexota bacterium | reverse complement strand
AGCCGCATGACTGCGCCGCTGAGGGAGCCGCACACCTTGGCGCGTCTCGCCGAGGGCGAGGCGCTCAAGCTCGGCGGAGAGATCCAGCGCCGGATCGGCGTCAAGACCTCGCGCTCGGAGCCGCTGGCTCGGTTCACGACCATGCGGGTGGGGGGGCCGGCGGACCTCTTCGCGGAGGTGCACAACCTGTTCGAGCTTCGCGCGCTCGTGCGATTTGCTCGCGCTCGATCAGTGCCCTGTTTCCTCCTTGGTCGGGGCTCCAACCTCGTCATCAGCGACGCCGGGGTGGGTGGCCTGGTGATCCTCAACCGATCGGCGCAGGTCCGTTTCGAAGGGGACACGTTCACCGCGGACTCCGGCCTGCCCATGGCGAAGGCAGCCACCCTGACGAAGGAGGCCGGGCTGTCGGGGCTGGAGTTCGGGCTCGCCATCCCGGGCACGGTTGGCGGCGCCGTGTGGGCGAATGCGGGAGCTCACGAGTCGGAGACGGGTTCGGTCCTTGTGGCGGCCAGCGTGCTGCGCAGCGACGGCACGGAGGCTCCGCTCGATGGAGCCGCGCTTGGGCTTGCCTACCGTGACAGCGCTCTCAAACGCAGCCTCCCGGGCATGCCCGAGGTCGTGACCTGGGCGACGTTCCGGCTGGAGGCTGCCGATCCGTCCACGATCGCCGCCCGGCTCGATGCGATCCGCCGCTGGCGCCAGGCTCACCAGCCGCTCGGCATCCCCTCGGCGGGCAGCGTCTTTCGCAATCCTCCGGCGGGCCCGTCGGCCGGCGAGTTGATCGATCGGCTCGGCCTGAAGGGCCGTCGCATCGGCGGCGCCAGCGTCAGCGAAAAGCACGCCAACTTCATCGTCAACGACGCCCGGGGCTCCGCGGCCGACGTCCGTCACCTGACTGAGCAGGTTGCCGCCACGGTCCTGCGGGAGACGGGCGTGCAGCTCGTGGCGGAGATCGCCTTCGCCGGCGACTGGAGCGGCTGGGAGATGTTTGATGCCTGAGCGGCGCCCGACGGCGGAGGCGCGCCAGGGTACCTCCGGCGAGACACCGGCCGTGGCGCTGCTGCTCGGCGGGCCCTCCGCCGAGCACGATGTCTCGCTCGTCTCGGGCCGTGCGATTGCCGACGCGCTGGTCGAGCGTGGCCATCCCGTGGAGCGCTGGCTGATCGGCCTGGACGGTGGCTGGTGGCAGCTCCCCGCTGCGACCTCGGGCAGCGAGCGCGCGCCTGCAGAATTCGACGAGCCAGCCGCGCTCGGTGCGGAGGGCCCATTCAGCCCGGCTGCCGCGCTGGCAGCGATCGCCGCCCAGGAGCCGCGGCCGGTCTGTTTCATCGCGCTGCATGGGCCTTTCGGCGAGGACGGGCAGATCCAGGCGCTCTGCGAGTCGGTCGGGCTGCCCTACACCGGTGCCGGCGTCGCCGCCTCGGCCGTGGGAATGGACAAGGTCCTCTTCAAGCGCCTGGTGAGCGCCCTCGAGATGCCGGTCACCCCCTGGCAGGGCCTCACCGCTGCAGAGCTCGAACGAGACGCCGACGGCTCGCTCCTCCGCCTGGCGCGCTTCGCGGCCCGGTTGCCTGATCGCCGGCTGATCGTGAAACCAGCTGGGCTGGGCTCCAGCATCGGCATGACGATCGTGCATCGGCCCGACGAGCCCGATCTCCTCCGCGCGGCGCTCGAGGAGGCGCTTCGCTTCGACGATGCCGTCGTCGCCGAGGCCTACCTCGCCGGACCACGGGAGCTGGAGGTCAGCGTGGTCGGCAACGAGGCGGGCGACCTCGAGGTCTTCGGGCCAGGCGAGATCTTTCCGGGCCACGAGTTCTACGACTACGAGGCCAAGTACCAGGCCGGCGTCTCGCGTACGACCGCCCGGCCGGAGATCAGCGAGGGCATCCGGACGGCGGTTCGCGATCTGGCTCGGGCTGCCTACCTGGCGATCGGAGCGACGGGTTTCGGGCGGGTCGACTTCCTCGTCCACCAGGGCCGCGTCTACCTCTCCGAGATCAACACCATCCCGGGCTTCACGCCGATCAGCCTCTTTCCCGTCCTGTGCGCCGAGGGCTCCTACGACTTCGGGGGGATCTCGAGCCGCATCGTCGACCTGGCTCTCGAGCGCCACGCCCGACGGCAGCGGCGACGCCTCGAACGACGAGACCTGCCATGACGCCGGACCGCTGACATGACGCTCCCCGTTCGCTCCATGGCCCGAACGGCGCAGCCCAGGGTGGCTCGCGCCTCGGCGGGCATCTCTCCAGCGCGGGTGCTGGCCGCTGTCGTGCTCCTCGCCTCGGCATCCGGCCTGTACGGCGTCTCATCCTCGGACGCGTTCGCCCTCGACCGGCTCGAGATCGCCGGCGGTCGCTACACCTCGCCCGAGCGTGTTCGCGACCGCCTCGGCCTGGTCTCCAGCGCCCGGCCCAATCTCTTCCGACTCCAGACGGAGCCCATCCGGCGGATCCTCCTGGGCCTCCCTGCGGTCAGGGACGCCAACGTCTCGGTCGTGTTGCCCGATCGCGTCTTCATCACGCTCGAGGAACGGGCTCCCATCCTGGTCTGGCAGCAGGGACGCCGGCGGTTCCTGGTTGACGTGGAGGGACGGCTGTTCGCGGCGACCCCGGAGAAGGACGCGGCCGGTGTCGATCTGCCGGTGGTGGTCGACAACCGTCGCTCGGCGAGCGAGCTGCGGGTCGGGGCAGACCTTTCACCGGTGGACCTGGCCGTGGTGCGCCAGCTCGGCGCCTTGACGCCGCTGACCATCGGCAGCCAGGCGAAGGAGGTCCGGCTCACAGTCGACGACCACGAAGGATTCACGCTCAGGGCGGAACCCAATCTTTGGCGCGCGATCTTCGGCTTCTATACCCCCAGCCTTCGAACGGCCGACATCGTGCCCGCCCAGGTCCAGTGCCTGACCGCGCTCGTCGATCGAGGGGAACGCTCGTTGCGTCGGATCTACCTCGCGCCCTCCGGTGAGCGCTGCGGCACCTTCCGCGCTGCCGGCGCACCGTGAGTTGCCGCTGGTCGGAGGGTCGAGTAGCCTTGCCCGACAGGGTGAGGAAGAGGAGGTTTCGAGCGCGTGTGGTTGCCCCTGGTGGGACTGCTCATGGGCGTCCTGCTGGGACTGGTTCTCCAGGTCAACGTCAGCTTCGAACTCTCACGCTACTCGGCGGTGGGCATCCTGGCCGCCCTCGATTCAGTCCTCGGCGCTGTCCGCGCGGAGCTGGAAGGAACGTTCAGCGATCGGATCTTCGTCTCGGGGTTCATCACCAACGCGCTGCTGGCGGTCCTGCTGACCTTCGTCGGCGACCGTCTCGGCCTGGACCTCTACCTGGTGGCGCTGATCACGTTCGGCCTGCGAATCTTCCAGAACGTGGCGCTGATCCGGCGTCACTTCCTCTAGCGATGCAGGCGGCGTGACGGCCTGGCCTTCCCGCCGCCAGCCGAACGTCGCACACTAGCGGTACGAACCAACCCAGGAAAGGAGCTGTGTGGAGCGCGAAGCCGTCCTGGTGGCGATCGACGTCGGCACGAGCAAGGCCGTGGCACTCATCGGCGAGGTCACCGCCTCCGGTGCCCTGAACATCATCGGCAAAGGCGCGCCGCCGTCGTCCGGCCTGAAGAAGGGCATCGTCATCAACATCGACCAGACGGTCTCCTCGATCTCCCAGGCGATCGACCAGGCCGAGCGTCTCAGCGGCTACAAGCTCGAATCGGCCTTCGTGAGCGTCGGCGGCAACCACGTGGAGAGCCAGAACTCCCGCGGGGCGGTCGCTGTCAGCGGTCCACGCAAGGAGGTCAGCCGCGAGGACGTCGCTCGCGCGACCGAGGTCGCCCGAGCGGTCAACATCCCGTCCAGCCGCGAGATCCTGCACGTGCTCCCCAGGGGATACACGGTCGACGGGCAGGAGGGGGTCAAGGACCCGCTCGGCATGAGCGCCGTCCGCCTGGAGGTCGAGACGCACATCGTCCATGCCAGCGGCACCGCCGTCCAGAACCTCTCCAAGTGCGTTCAGCAGGCGGGCGTGAGGATCGACGAGCTGGTGGCCGCGCCGCTCGCGGCCGCCGAAGCGGTTCTCTCGGACACGGAGAAGGACCTTGGCGTTGCGGTCGCGGACATCGGCGCAGGAACGACCGACCTGGCGCTCTTCATGGACGGCTCCCCCTTCCATACCGTCGTCATCCCCATCGGCGGCGCCAACGTCACGAACGACATGGCGATCGGGCTCAAGACCAGCCTGCAGGTCGCCGAGGATCTCAAGGTCCGGCACGGCACGAGCGATCTCCGCTCCGTCCAGCCCGACCAGATGCTCACCGTCGAAACGATCGGCGACGAAGCCGGCCGCCAGATCGCGCAGGCCGACCTGGCCGCGATCATCGAAGCGCGCATGCGGGAGCTCTTCGAGCGAATCGGCGACGAGATTTCCATGGCCGGCCATGGCGGCGTCCTTCCGGCGGGGGTCGTGCTGACGGGCGGAGCGGCTCAGCTCACCGGCGCTGCCGAGCTCGGCCGCGAGGTGTTGCAGATGCCGGTCCGGGTGGCGGCCCCGGCTGGAGTCGGCGGGCTGGTCGACAACCTGCTCAATCCCGCCTACAGCACCTCGATCGGCCTGCTGCTGTGGGGCGCCCATGCGATCATCGGCGCAGAGCCCGGCCGCTTCGAGTCAGCCCCCGCCTACGGCACGTTCGGGCGCCTCCGTGATTGGGTCCGCAACCTCTTTCCCTAGCCCTCCGCGCCGTCGCCCGTGAGGACCACGGAGCTCACGCTTCGAACCGGCGACGAGCCGACGCTCGTTGACCTGACCTCGCATTGCGCGGAGTTCGTGCGCTCGGAGACGGACGGTCTGCTCAACGTGTTCGTGCCCCACGCCACCTGTGGCCTGGTCGTGCTCGAGCTCGGACAGGGATCGGACGAGGATCTGCTGGCGGCGCTGGAGCGGCTGCTCCCGCACGGAGAGGGTCTGTGGCTGCATCGGCACGGCTCTCCCGGCCACGGCGCCGACCACGTCCTGCCGCTCCTCAGCTCGCCGTCGCTCAGTCTCCCCGTCGTGAAGGGCCAGCTTGGGCTCGGCAGTTGGCAGTCCATCGCCCTACTCGATACCAACGTCGACAACCCCACGCGGCGGGTCCGCTTGAGCTTCCTGCCCGGCTGAGGGGCCGGTGTCGGTGCGCACCGGCCACGGGAGCACGCAACGGAGCCCTCTTGACCAGGGGATATACTCCGCACCCTCGACGCGACCCGCGCCTCCGTGCCCAGGAGCGCCGCGACGACTCTGAGGTACGAGACCAGACCGGTCGGATAGGCCACCGGAGGAGAACAAATGCCGCTGCGGTCGGATTCCGAGAACTTCGCGCTCATCCGCGTGCTTGGCGTGGGCGGCGGCGGATGCAACGCGGTCAATCGCATGATCCGGGCCGAGATGATGGGCGTGGAGTTCATCGCCGTGAACACCGACGCGCAGGCGCTCCTCCAGTCCGACGCGCCGCACAAGATCCGCATCGGCGACAAGATCACGCGTGGCCTCGGGGCCGGCGGGGATCCGAGCATCGGCCAGCGGGCGGCCGAGGAGGACTCGGAAAAGATCCACGAGGCGCTCAAGGACTCCGACATGGTCTTCATCACCGCCGGCATGGGCGGTGGTACGGGATCCGGCGCCGCGCCTGTGATCGCCGAGGTGGCCAAGGATCTGGGCGCGCTCACGATCGGCGTGGTCACCAAGCCGTTCGCCTTCGAGGGAGCCAAGCGCCGGCTGACCGCCGAAAAGGGGACGGAGCAGCTGCGCGACAAGGTGGACACGCTCATCACGATCCCGAACGACCGGCTGCGAGAGGTCGTCCAGAAGAACACTTCGGTCGTGGATGCCTTCCGCGTCGTGGATGACGTGCTGCGCCAGGGCGTCCAGGGCATCAGCGACCTGATCACCGTCCCGGGCCTGATCAATCTCGACTTCGCCGACGTTCGCGCGATCATGCGCAATGCCGGATCCGCGCTGATGGGCATCGGCCGGGCGAGCGGAGAGGGCCGGGCGCAGGAGGCGGCGCGCCAGGCGATCGCCAGCCCGCTGCTCGAGGTGAGCATCACGGGTGCCCAGGGGATTCTCTTCAACGTCACGGGCGGCGCCGGGCTCGGGCTGTTCGAGGTTAACGAGGCCGCCGAGATCATCCAGGAGACTGCCGATCCCGAGGCCAACATCATCTTCGGAACGGTCATCGATGAGCGCATGGGCGACGACGTCCAGATCACCGTCATCGCGACCGGCTTTGACTCGAACCGCATCCGCTCCTATGGACGTGCCGAGGCCAATTCCTCGTATGAGCTGCCCTCGGGCCTCCGCGCCGGCCGTGAGAACCGCGACTTCCTGCGCGAGCTCGAGCAGGAGCGCAGCGCCGCACCGGGTTCCCTGGGCGACGTCGAGGATCGTTCGGATCGAACCACGCGGGTGACCACCTCGAGCGATGGCGCCTCGACTGAGCGGGGCGAGTCTGTCGGGCCACCGCGCCGGCCGCAGTACGAAGCCGAGGACCTCGACATCCCGGCCTTCCTGCGGCGCCAGCGGCAATAGCCGGCCGCTTCGCCGGGTCGCCCGCCGCCGCCGAGGGCGAGGCAAAGGCGCTTCACCTCGGGCACCAGCGCGTCCTCGATCGCATCGCGGGAGCCTGCATGCGGACCGGCCGCAGGTCGACCGACGTTGGGCTCATCGCTGTCTCCAAGACGGTCCCGCCGGAGCGGCTTCGCCTGGCCCTGGTGGCGGGGATCGAGCGCTTCGGGGAGAACCGGGTCCAGGAGGCCGCCCCGAAGGTGGCGGCCCTGCCCGGCGCCCATTGGGAGCTCGTCGGTACCCTTCAGTCGAACAAGGCGCGGCGGGCAGTGGAGCTGTTCGAGGTGATCCACTCGGTCGACTCGATCGAGCTGGCTCGTCGGCTGGACCGGATCGTTGCCGAGATCGGCCGTCCGCCGCTGCCGGTCTACCTCCAGGTCAACGTGGACGAAGACCCATCCAAGGCCGGCCTGTCGCTGCCTGAGCTCTCACCTGGATTGGACGAGCTGCTGGCGCTCGCCGGGCTGGAGCTCCGTGGCCTGATGACGGTCGGCCGCCTGGGCCAACGGGCCGAGGACTCCCGCCCGACCTTCGTGCGCCTGCGTGAGCTTTCCGAGCGCTGCCGCGCAAAGCAGCCGCGGCTCGGTCCGGGACTCTCGATGGGCATGAGCGACGACTTCGAGGTGGCCGTCGAGGAGGGCGCCACGGTCGTCCGCGTCGGCCGAGCGATCTTCGGGGAACGGCCACCGGCTGAAGCAAACCCGGCGTCGTAGACTCGGGCGGTGGAGGCCTTCCCGCTGATCTTCGCGCGGTTCCTGATCTACGCCCTCTACATCGTGCTCCTCGGGCGCGTGTTGATGAGCTTCGTGAACCCGAGGATGGATGGGCCTGTCGGCCGCTTCATCTTCGGGACGACAGAGCCGTTCCTGGCGCCGATCCGGCGAGTGCTGCCGCAGGGGGGGATGCTGGACTTCTCGCCGCTCGTCGCGTTCCTGGTGCTGAGCCTGCTGCTGAGCGTGATCGGTCGCGGCTGACCGGCAGGGGCCCGGCGCTCGTGCCCGGCCAGCACGCGGCCGGCGCGCGTTGACGCCCCTCGCGGGCGGAGCGGATAATGCGGCCTCGCCCGGCGTCGGGCATCCCGGGGCGATTGGCTCAGTCGGTTAGAGCGCGCGGTTCACATCCGCGAGGTCACTGGTTCGAATCCAGTATCGCCCACCACCTCCAGCACCCACCATCGGAGGGCACGTGGCGGGAGAGCGCACGAGCGGAAAGCAGCAGAGCTCCGGCCCGACGCGCCCCGTCCCCGGCCGGGGCGCGCTGATGGAAAAACATGGTCGGGCAACGCAGCGCCGCCGAGCGGCCCCGTTGGGGAGCCCCGAATACGAGGCGGCGGCCGCTGAGATCGCAGCCATCGAGATCGCCATCGCGCGGCTCGAGGAGCCGAAGGTTCCGCTTCCCGTCAAGTGGAGGCGGCCGGCAAGCTGAGATAGCTGCGATGAGCCGCCGCTCAGCCCTGGGCGTGTGCCAGGCGGCGCAGCACTGCGGGCAGGATGCCCGTGTGCCGGTAGTAATCGACCTCCACGGCTGAATCCAGGCGCGCCACGGCTCGGAAGGTCCGTTCGGCGCCATTCTCGCTGGCTCGCACCGTGACCGCCATCTGTGGCGTGATGCCGGCCGCGAGACCCACGATGTCGAAGTGCTCCAGACCCGTCAGCCTCAGGCTGTCGGCGTTCTCCCCCGGCAGATACTCGAGCGGCAGGATCCCCATCCCGACAAGGTTCGAGCGATGGATCCGCTCGAACGACTCGGCGAGAACCGCCCTGACGCCCAGCAGCCGCGGCCCCTTCGCCGCCCAGTCGCGAGAGCTCCCACTGCCGTACTCGCGACCGGCCAGCACGATGAGCGGGGTTCCTTCGGCGGCGTAGCGCTCCGCTGCGTCATAGATGAAGGTCTCTTCGCCCGACGGCAGGTGTCGCGTGTAGGGGCCTTCCTTGTCCCCTGCCAGGCGGTTGCGCAACCGGATGTTGCCGAAGGTGCCCCGGGCCATGACCTCGTGGTGGCCACGCCGCGAGCCATAGCTGTTGAAGTCCGTGGGGCTGACCCCTTTCTGCTGCAGCCACTGGCCGGCGGGGCTCCAGGCCGGGATCGACCCAGCGGGCGAGATGTGATCGGTCGTGACCGAGTCGCCCAGCCAGGCCAGCACGCGAGCGCCTTCGATCTCTCCGACTGGCTCCGGTGTGGCCGGCAGCGCCTCGAGGAACGAGGGTCGCGCGACGTAAGTGGAGGCGGGATCCCAGGCGTAACGGTCGCCCTCGGGGATGGGCAGCGCCCGCCATCGGTCGTCGCCGTCGAAGACGCTCGCGTACGTTTCACGAAAGACCTCGGGAGACAGGGAAGCGCCAATGACCTCGCGGATCTCGTCGGCCGTCGGCCACAGGTCGCGCAGGTAGACCGGCCGGCCGTCGCCGTCATGTCCGAGCGGCTCACTCGTCAGATCGATGTCGACCACGCCGGCCAGCGCGAAGGCGACGACCAGCGGTGGCGACGCGAGATAGCTCGCTCTCGCAAGCGGGTGGATGCGACCTTCGAAGTTCCGGTTGCCCGACAGCACGGCGGCCACGATCAGGCCGTGCTTCTCGACCGCGTCGGCGATCGGCTGGTCGAGCGGACCGCTGTTGCCGATGCAGGTCGTGCAGCCGTAGCCCACGAGCCCGAAGCCGAGCTCCTCGAGGGGCGCCATCAGGTCGGCCGCCGCCAGGTAGCGCGTCACCGCCCGGGAGCCCGGAGCCAGGCTGGTCTTGACGTGGGCGGGGCGGCGGAGGCCGCGCTCAAGGGCCTTGCGGGCGAGCAGGCCGGCCCCGACCATCACGGTGGGATTCGAGGTGTTCGTGCAGCTGGTGATTGCCGCGATGGCAACCGAGCCGGTCCGCAGGGCGACCTCCTGGCCATCCATGCGGATCGAGACCTCCGGGTAGCGTCCGCTCCGCTCGAGCTGCTCGCGGTCGCTCGCGGACTCTTCGCCGGCATCGGCCTGCCCGGCGTGGGCTGCACTGGGCTGATCGGCGGGGTCCTGGCGGGTCGTGTATCCCGGCGCGTCGCTGGCAGGGAACGACTCGACCGAAGCCGCCTCCACGTCGCTGCTGTCGGGCACGTGCCCCTCGTTCGGCAGCCCGCCCTTCGCCAGCTGGAGCCCATCGGGATAGTTGCGACGGAAATTGAGCTTGAGCTCGTCCAGGCCGACGCGATCCTGCGGCCGCCTTGGTCCGGCGAGGCTGGGTGGAACGGTCGAGAGATCGAGCTCGAGCGCCTCGCCGAACTCTGGCCCAGCTCCGGGCTCGCGCCAGAGGGCCTGTTCCTTCGCATAGCGCTCGACCAGGTCGACCAGATCCTCGTCGCGGCCGGTCAGCCGCAGGTAGGCCAGTGTCTCGTGGTCAATGGGAAACAGCGTCGCCGTGGCTCCGAATTCGGGCGACATGTTCGAGATCGTGGCGCGGTCCGCAAGGGAGAGGCCCGCCAGGCCGTCCCCGGCGAACTCGACGAAGGCGCCCACGACTCCCTTGCGCCGCAGCATCTCGGTCACGACCAGCACCAGGTCCGTGGCCGTGCCGCCGAGCGGCAGCTCACCCGAAAGGCGGACCCCGAGCACCCGAGGCATCGGTCCGTAGAGCGGCTGGCCCAACAGCACGGCCTCTGCCTCGATTCCCCCCACGCCATAGCCGAGCACTCCGAGGCCGTTGATCATCGTCGTGTGGGAGTCGGTGCCCACCAGGGTGTCCGGGAAGGCGACCGTGCCCGCCTCCTCATCCCGCCGCTGCACAACCGTGGCCAGGAATTCGAGGTTGACCTGGTGGACGATTCCCGTACCGGGCGGCACGACACTGAGGTCCCGGAACGCGGTCTGGGCCCAGCGCAGCAGCTGGTAGCGCTCTCCGTTTCGCTCATATTCCCGCTCCACGTTGAAGGCGAAGGCTCGCGGTGATCCGTACAGGTCAACCTGGACCGAGTGGTCGATGACGAGATCAGCAGGGACCAGCGGGTTGATCCTGGCCGGGTCGCCGCCGAGCTCCGCCATGGCGTCGCGCATGGCGGCCAGGTCCACCACGGCCGGGACGCCCGTGAAGTCCTGGAGCAGCACGCGCGCCGGCAGGAACGGCACGTCGGCCTCTGCGGCACCTCCGGGGGTCCAACTGGCCAGCGCCCGAACGTCCGCCTCGACGATCGGCCCGTTGCCGGCGTTTCGCAGGACGTTTTCGAGCAGGATCTTGACCGTGTTCGGAAGACGTTTGAGATCCCCGGCGCCGCTCGCGTCAAGGCGGAAGTAGTCGACCGAGCCGTCGCGCAGCGCCAGGCGGGCACGTGCATTGAAGGGATCGGAGAGGGGAGTGGGTGTCTGGTGCACGAGGTCGCCTCCTCTGCCCGCGTGGCGCGGGGGTGGGTCGGCGCCAGGCGGGAGCGCCCGCCTCGGGTCGAGTCGTCGAGGCCAGTATAGGCCCACCGTTCCGCCGCGAAGCGGCAATATCAGGGTCGTGCCCGATCTTCCCGTTGCCAGCCCGGCCGAGCAGGCAAGCTCCGACCACGATCACACGCTCCCGCGGATCGGTTTCGTTGGCGCCGGTCGCGTCGGCGTTGTGCTCGCTGCCGCCTTCGTGCAGGCGGGCTGGGCGGTCACGGCCGCCTCCAGCAGGCGGCAGGAGCTCCGCGACCGCTTCGCTTCGACCGTACCGGGAGCCAGGACCTTCTCCGAGCCTGCGGCCGTGCTGGACGAGGCAGATCTCGTCTTCCTGACGGTGCCCGACGACGCCATCGGTTCGGTGGCGGCCACGCTCCGGCTATATAGCGGCCAGGGGCTCGTCCACACGAGCGGGCTGCTATCCGCATCCGTGCTCGAACCGGCTCGGGCTGCTGGCACCACCCAGGCAAGCTTTCACCCGCTCGTCGCGTTCGCGGACACCGAACGCGCGCTGAGCGATCTCCGCGGTGCCACGGTCGCCCTCGACGGGGACGCCGACCTGGTGGCGATGCTCTCCGAGCTGGCCGAGGCGATCGGGGCCCAGCCAGTGGCGCTCCCACCGGGCGCCAAGCCCGCCTACCACGCGGCCGCCGTACTGGCGGCAGGAGGCTTCGTGGCGCTCCTCGACGGCATCGCCGAGATCGGCAGGGGCGCCGGCATGGACGAGCGGGGAGCACTGGCGATCTACGCGCCGCTCATCCGGCAGAGCCTGGCCAATGCCGAGCGGCTCGGCGTGGCGGCTGCACTCACCGGTCCCATGGTCCGCGGCGATGCAGGCACCGTGCGGGCCCATCTCGATGTTCTGGCTCGACTGGCGCCGGGCGCCATGGAACTCTACGTGGCCGTCGCCCGGAGAGAGATTCGGCTCGCCGAGGAGCGGGGAGAGCTCGGGGCTGATCGTGCCGCGGCGCTGCGCGACCTGCTGGCGGCGGCCACCATCCGGGACTGACTCCGGGGAGCCGCCGGCAGAGGCGGGCAGGCCGGAGGCGGCGGCCGCTCGGCGGCTCAACCCGGCCGCACCGTTCTTTCCTTGCAAAGCCACCCCGATTCGCTACCATCTCGGGGATGCAGAAGAGCGTCGCCGCGATCCACTCGGCGGGTTCACGAACTCGCTTCGTTCGATACTCCCCACGACAGCGCGAACGACGCCTCGGCCTTCATCGCGTCGCCTCCCTCCAGGCCCTCGGTACGCGTGCCCAGGCTGGCCCGGTGCGTCGCGGCCTCGCCCGTTCTCTCCTGCGCCTCGACCGCGCCGTCGTCACCGGGATGCGTTCGACCCGCCCGGAAGGCATGACCGCTCGTCAGCTGCGCCGGCCCGAGCGCATGGCCTGGTCGGCCATGCCGAGCCGGACGCTCCATCGCGCAGCGGCGGGCAACTCGGCGCCGTGGCGCGCCTGAAGGGGAGCGGCTCGAAAAAGCTACGCAACGTCCGCGCGAGGTCGGCCGGAGGCGTGGTCTTCCGGCAGGGACCCGAAGGGGTGGAGATCGTCCTTGGGCTGCGACGCCGCGAGCGGGACGGGCTGACCTGGACGCTGCCGAAGGGCACGCCGATCAAGGGCGAGACCACCGAGGAGACGGCGTTGCGCGAGGTGGCCGAGGAGACCGGCCTTGAGGTGCACATCGTGTCCGACGTCGGCGCCATCGAGTACCTGTTCTACCAAGGTGGCACGGCGCGGGTGCACAAGACCGTGCATTTCTTTCTGATGGAACCGATCGGCGGCGACCTCGCCGCCCACGACCACGAGTTCGAGGAGGTGCGCTGGATCACGCTGGCTGAAGCAGAGGCACTGATGAGCCACGAAACGGAGCGCTCGATCGTTGCCCGCGCGACGCCGCGGATCCTCGAGCAGGTGGCGTGACAGCGCCCGACGGAGTCGAGGTCGTTGAGCCTACCGCGGTCGCGGCTCCCACTGCCACCGAGGGGCTCCTCCGCACATCCCTCTTCGAGCGCCACCAGGCGCTCGGCGCGCGGCTGGTTCCCTTCAGCGGTTGGGAGATGCCCGTCCAGTATCGGGGAATCCTCGACGAGCACCGAGCCGTCCGGACGCGGGCCGGGCTGTTCGACCTGTCGCACATGGGCGAGATCTGGTTGAGTGGCGCCGGCGCGGGCGCGGCACTCGCCCATGCGCTCGTGAGCGACCCGCCACGGCTGGCCATCGGACGTGCCCAGTACTCGATGATCTGCGCCCCGGACGGCGGCATCCTCGACGATCTGATCGTCTACCGGGTCGCCGAGGAGCGCTTCCTGGTCGTGCCCAATGCGAGCAACGCACCGCGCGTCGCCGAAGAGCTTCGGGCTCGCTCGTCGGGTTTCGACGCTGCCATCGACGACGCGTCGCTCAGGACCGCCCTTGTCGCCATCCAGGGCCCGCGCGCAGCCGAGATCCTGGCACCGCTCAGCGACGTCGATCTGGAGGCCCTGCGCTACTACGCCATCGCAGAGGGCCAGGCGGCGGGTGTGCCGGCCTGGGTAGCGCGGACGGGCTACACCGGGGAAGACGGCTTCGAGCTCTTCGTGGCCTGGCAGGACGCCGGGACCGTCTGGGACCGACTGCTGGAGGCCGGAGACTCCCACGAGCTCAGCCCGGTGGGTCTGGGCGCCCGGGACACGCTCCGGCTGGAGGCGGGGATGCCGCTTTACGGGAACGAGCTTGGACCTGAGACGAACCCCTTCGAGGCGGGGCTCGACAGGGTCGTGAAGCTGGACAAGCCGGGGGACTTCGTCGGCCGGGAGATCCTCGAGAAGATCTCGGCGGCAGCAGCCGAGCCGCGCAAGATCCTCGCCGGCCTGGCTGTCCGCGGTCGTGGGATCGCCCGCCAGGGCCACCCCATCTATCTGCCCGGGGTGACGGACTTCGTAGGCGTCGTGACGAGCGGGACAGCGTCACCGACGCTGGGGCACCCGATAGCGATGGCCTATCTGCCGCCGGACGCCAGCCGTCCCGGTACCATGGTGGAGGTCGGGATTCGAGCCTCGCGCGTTCCCGCGGAGGTCGTGCCGCTTCCCTTCTACCAGCGCCGCAGAGCCGGCTAAGGAGGCCGCGTGGACGTACCCGAAGATCTGCGCTACTCCGACGATCACGAATGGCTGCGCCTGGACGGCGAGCAGGGCGTGGTCGGGATCACCGCATATGCCGCCGATCAGCTCGGAGATGTCGTGTTCGTGGAGCTGCCCGCCGCCGGGACGGCCCTCGCGCCGCGCCAGACCTTCGGTGTGGTCGAGTCGGTCAAGGCGGTCAGCGACCTATACGCGCCGGTCGCGGGCGAGGTGGAGGAGGTCAACGAGGCCCTGGTCGAACGCCCGGAGCTCGTGAACAGCGACCCCTACGGGGAGGGCTGGATGCTCAAGCTGCGGCTGACTGATCCCTCGGCCGCGGCGAACCTTCGCGACGCATCGTCGTACCGCGAGCTGACCGAGGCCGGCTGACCCGCCGATGGCCTACGCGCCTCACACGAGCGCGGATCGAGCACGAATGCTTGGTGCGCTCGGCATCGAGTCGGTGGATGCGCTCTTCGACGACATTCCGTCTTCGGCTCGCGCCGGTGGCCTCGACCTGCCCGAGCCGCTCTCCGAGCTCAAGCTTGCCACCCGCCTCAGGGCGCTTGCGGGCCGGAACCGGGTGGACCTGGCGAGCTTCCTCGGTGCGGGCGTCTATCGCCACTACATCCCCGCGGCGGTGGACCAGATCATCAGCCGGGGGGAGTTCTACACGGCGTACACGCCGTATCAGCCGGAGATCAGCCAGGGCACGCTGCAGACGATCTACGAATACCAGTCGCTGCTCGCTGCCTTGACGGGCCTTGACGTGGTTTCCGCATCGCACTACGACGGTGCCGCCGCCACGGCGGAGGCGGCCCTGATGACGATCCGCTCGACGCGACGGCAGCGTGTGCTCGCGAGCCGAGCGATCCATCGGCACTACCTCGAGACGACGGCAACCTACTTCGAGGGCGGCGACCTTTCGCTCGAGGAGATTCCCACGCTGCCGGACGGCACGACCGATCTCGGGGCGCTCGAGACGCTGCTTGCCGACGCTGAGCGGCCGGTTGCCGGGGTGCTCCTCGGCCAACCGAATGCCTTCGGCCTGCTCGAGCCGATGGTCGAGGCGGCCGAGCTCGCGCATCGAGCCGGAGCGCTCTTCGTGGCCGTGGTCGAGCCGGTCTCACTAGCCGTGCTGGCCCCGCCGGGCGAGTACGGGGCGGACATCTGCGCAGGGGAGGGGCAGCCGCTCGGCATCGCGCCCCAGTACGGCGGCCCGTACCTGGGCATCCTGGCCTCCACGACGGCGCTGGTCAGGCAGATCCCGGGCCGGCTCGTCGGCGGGACGACTGACGTGGACGGTCGACGGGCCTTTGTGATGACGATGCGGGCCCGCGAGCAGGACATTCGTCGGGAACGGGCTGCAAGCAACATCTGCACCAACCAGGCGCTGTGCGCCCTGGCGGCCACGGTCTACCTGGCGACGCTCGGGCCGCACGGCCTGCGCGACGTGGCTGCCCTTGGTGCGGTCCGCGCCCGTGAGCTCGAGGCCGCGCTCGCCGGGGCCGGTGCCCAGCGCCTGCACGACGCGCCCTACCTGAGCGAATTCTGCGTCAGCGTTCCCGATGCGGAGCGGGTCCACGCGGCACTGCTGGACCGCGGCGTCCTGGCCGGCCTGCCCCTGGCCAGGTGGTATCCCGACGACCCGGTGCTTCGCGATGCACTCCTCGTGTGCGCAACCGAGGTGACGACGTCCGACGAGATCGAGCGCTTCGCGACGGCGCTGCGAGAGCTTCGCTCATGACCGGCACGCTGCAGCAGCCGGGCCGCGAGCTCAATGCGGAGCTCGAGGAAGCAGCCCATCGGAACGAGCTGGAAGTCCCCGCGGAGGGAGCGACTGCCGCCACCGACGGGAAGCAGCCGGCTCCCGGTCCGGCCGGCGACCGCGGCGAGCGGCGTGCGGTCGGACCGTCGCTGCAGCCGACCCTCAACGAGCTGTCGCGCCCGGGACGTGGAGGCACGGTCGTCCCTCATGCCGGTGCCGAAGCGCTCAACTCCATTCCCGAAGGCCACCGCCGGCGCGTGCCTGCGGCACTACCGGAGCTGAACGAGCCAGAGGTGATCCGGCACTTCGTCAATCTCTCGCACCTGAATTATGCCGTCGACACGGGCTTCTACCCGCTCGGTTCCTGCACGATGAAGTTCAACCCCAAGATCAACGAGTGGGCCGCGCGCCTGCCGGGATTCGCGGAGCTCCACCCACTCGTTCCCGACGAGCTGGCCCAGGGCACCCTCGCGCTGCTTCATGAGCTGGAAGGGATGCTCGCCGAGATCAGCGGGATGCAGGCCGTGACCCTTCAGCCGGCTGCCGGCGCCCATGGTGAGCTGACGGGGATCCTCATGGTTCGGGCATACCACCGGTCGCGGACAGACACCGCCCGGACCCAGGTCATCGTGCCGGATTCGTCTCACGGCACCAACCCGGCCACGGCCTCGATGGCAGGCTACACGACAGTCACCGTTCGCTCGAACGAGCGTGGCGGCGTGGATCTCCAGGCGCTC
Source organism: Chloroflexota bacterium (assembly GCA_013815585.1). Lineage (GTDB taxonomy): Bacteria > Chloroflexota > Limnocylindria > Limnocylindrales > CSP1-4 > JACDFU01. The sequence continues at coordinate 3,420 of JACDFU010000032.1, read as the reverse complement.
CGTGCGGCCCTGGGACCACAGACTGCCGCGGTGATGCTCACCAACCCCTCGACCCTCGGCCTGTTCGAGGAGGGCATCGTGGAGCTCCTGGAGGCGGTGCATCAGGCGGGTGCCCTGGCCTACATGGATGGCGCCAACCTCAACGCCGTCATGGGTCGCTTCAAGCCCGGGGCGGCCGGCTTCGACGTCATGCACTTCAATGTGCACAAGACGTTCTCGACGCCGCACGGCGGCGGGGGGCCCGGCGCAGGCCCAGTCGGCGTCGGCGCCATCCTGAAACCGTTCCTGCCCGGACCACGGGTGCTGCGCGACGAGGAGGGCAGCTATCGACTCGAGGGTGACGGTGAGCGGCCTACATCGATCGGCCGGGTGCGCGCCTACCAGGGCAACGTCGGGGTGCTGGTTCGGGCCCACGCCTACATCTCGGCGCACGGCGGCAGCGGCCTCCGCCAGGTCAGCGAGGATGCTGTCCTCGCGGCCAACTACCTGAAATCGCGCCTGTCGAGTGCCTACTCGATCCCCTTCGACCGTCCCTGCAAGCACGAGTTCGTGGCAACGGCAGCGCCGCTGAAGCGGGAGACCGGCGTGCGGACGTTGGACATCGCCAAGCGCCTGATCGACTACGGCTTCCACCCGCCGACCATCTACTTCCCGCTGATCGTCGAGGAGGCCCTTCTCGTCGAGCCTACGGAGACCGAATCGATCGAAACCCTGGATGCGTTTGCCGAGGCGCTCAATTCGATTGCCGACGAGGCTCGCCAGCATCCCGATGACCTCAAGGCGGCGCCAACCACCACGCCGGTCCGCCGCCTCGACGAAGCGACCGCTGCGCGGCAGCCGGATCTCCACTGGCACGCGATGGCCGGCACGGAGACGCCCTGCCCGTCCTAGCGTCCGCCATGCGCCGCAGCGGAGGCCGACACCTCCTGGTCGCCCTCGCTCTAGCCGCGGTGATCAGCGGCTGCCTGTCGGGCAACACGCCCCCCGCGCCCAGCCAGGCGGCCGGCGCGACCGACTCGGGTTCCGGCGAGCTGCCGACCGAGGCGGCCTCGCAACCATCGGACGGTGCCAGCAGGGAAGAGACGCTCGTGGTCGCGATTCCCTCCGAGCCCGGCATCTTCTCGCCAGCCGCCACCGACGCCGCCACGCGCCGGGTCAATCGTTTCATCTATTCCGGCCTCTACCGGCTCGACGCCAGCCGCACGGCGGTGCCGGATCTGGCCGCGGAGCTCCCCCAGATGAGCGAGGACGGTCTGCAGTGGCGCGTATCCCTCCGGGCGGGAAGCCGCTTCCATGACGGCCGGCAGCTCCGCTCGGCGGACGTGGTCTCCACCTATCAGCTCGCTCTCTCGCCGAATTGCCCCTTCGCCGACCTGTGCTCGTCGGTGACCGGGGTGCTCGAGTCGGTCGAGCCGGTCAACGTGCGCACCGTGGTCTTCCGGCTCCGCCGGCCGCACGCTCCATTCCTGGCCACGGCGCTCGCCGCCATGCCGATCCTGCCCAAGCGTCAGGTCGAGGCGAGCATGAGCCGCTTCCTGGCCGGCGCGACCGAGGTGAACGCAGGAACGGTTCGCCAGCTCAGCGATGAGATCGCGGCAGCGACAAATGCCGAGGCCTGCCTCGACGATCCAGCCCCCGAGACGTGCGATCTGGTCTTCTACGTTCCACAGCTGGAGCGCCTTCTTCGGCGCGCCGGGCTGCCCCTGCCAGAACGACGTCGGTTCCCGGCAGGGGAGGGCGGCTTCGATCGTTCCGGCTACGCGGCGGGCCTGCTGGCCGAGGTGGAGGCGCTGTCGGCTGCGCTCGCCGCGCAGGGCCGTGATCAGCTGGCGGCAGCCTTTCCCCTGCTCGACATCGGCCGCCGCCCAATCGGCTCGGGGGTCTACCGACTGGACCGCTACCGCCCGGGAACGGCAATCGACCTGGTCCGGGCGAAGAACTCGCCACGCGAGGCGGGTGACCCGGCGGCGGTCCGCTTCGTCATCATCCCGGACCCCGCGGCGGCTGCCACGGCGCTCAAGATCGGCTTGATCGACTGGCTGCCGGAGGTCAGCTCCGACGAGGTCCCCGGACTCGAGAGCGAGCCGAACCTGCGTGTGGAGGCGCGGCCGGAGGCCTCGTACCGGGCGATCGTCTTCAACACCCGCGAGGGCCATCCCTACGCTGCCCGTGAAGCACGGCAGGCCTTCGCGATGTGCATCGACCGACGCGGGACCCTGGAGGAAGCCACCTCGGGTCGTGGTCGAGTCGCGGTGGCCATGGGCGCCCCCGATTCCTGGTTCGGGCCGGAGGACGCCTCGGCGACTGGCGCCGACCGCGCCGCGGCGCAGGCACGCCTGAGGGCAGCCGGCTGGAGGCGCGGCAACGATGGAATCTTCGCTCGGGGAAAGGCGCGGTTGAGCAGCGATGTCTTCATCCGCCCCAGCCGGGGCGATCTGCTGGCCTACTGGCGGGATGCCGCCGAACAGCTGCGCGCCTGCGGCATCGAGCTGACGGTGCGCGAGCTGGGCTTCTCCGGGAACGTTCTGCTGTCGCAGATCGAGTTCCCCAACGAGTTCGAGACGTTCCTCGCGGAGTTTCCCTACGGCCGCGACCCCGACCAGGACTTCGCGATCCTCCACAGCAACCGGGCGACGACGAGGGAGAACCCCGGCGATGCCAACTTCGGCGGCTGGCGCGATCCGACGACCGACCAGCTGATCGAGGCGGGCCGCACGACGCTCGACCCGGCGGCGCGTGAGGCGGCGTACGGGAAGCTCCACGCCCTGGTCGCCCGCGAGATCCCGATCTTCCCGTTCCGCCACGAGCTGGCGTACACGGGCCTGTCCAGTCGGGTGAGCGGCCCGAACGGCCCCGTTGACCTCACGGGGTCGGCCTACGACTGGGCCGCGGACCGCTGGCGGCTCGAGGCGGGCGACCGTTGAGCGCCGTCCATTCGGAAGCCGCCAAGTCGCGTCCTTGACACCCGTTTCGAGGCCGACCCTATAATGCCGGCCTATTCACCGCTCCCGTGGGAGACGCCTGCGCGCTGATTTCGTGCGGGCGCAACGGTAGCGCGTGGACACTGGGACGATCGTGCGCCGCTTGAGGCCGTTCGACGTCGGGCTATAGGAGGAAGGAAGCCCATGAGTCTGCGGACTCGGCGAGGCATGGCACTGCTGGCCTCGATGATCATCGTGGCGGCCGCGTGTACCCAAGGGACACCGTCGGCCGCTCCGACCACGGCAAGTCAGCCACCCGCGGCCACGGAAGCCGCCACCGAAGCGGCCACCGAAGCCGCCACCGAAGCGGCCACTGAAGCCGGCACCGAAGCGGCCACTGAAGCCGGCACCGAAGCTGCCACCGAAGCCGCCACGGAAGGCGCCGCGATCAGCGAGGAGATCCTCTTCGCCTCCGACTACCAGCCGGCGGAAGGTACGC
>JACDFU010000031.1 GCA_013815585.1 Chloroflexota bacterium | reverse complement strand
GCAGCCACATGGCCAAGAAGAAGTTCGAGCGCAACAAGCCCCACGTCAACATCGGCACGATCGGCCATATCGACCATGGCAAGACCAGCCTGACGGCGGCCATCTCCAAGTACCTGGCCCTCAAGGGCTCGGCCGAGTACCGCGCCTTCGATTCGATCGACAACGCGCCCGAGGAGCGTGAGCGGGGCATCACCATCGCCATCGCCCACGTGGAGTACGAGACCGACGCTCGCCACTACGCCCACGTCGACTGCCCCGGCCACGCCGACTACATCAAGAACATGATCACCGGCGCCGCCCAAATGGACGGCGCCATCCTGGTCGTGGCCGCCACCGACGGGCCGATGCCCCAGACCCGCGAGCACATCCTGCTGGCCCGCCAGGTGGAGGTGCCCTACATCGTGGTCTTCCTCAACAAGGTCGACATGGTCGACGACCCCGAGCTGCTCGAGCTGGTCGAGCTGGAGGTGCGCGAGCTGCTCACCAAGTACGGCTTCCCGGGCGACGAGCTGCCGGTCATCCGCGGCTCCGCCCTGCAGGCCCTGGAAGCCAAGGACGACCCGGCCGATCCGGCCTACGCGCCCATCCAGGAGCTGATGGACGCGGTCGATTCCTACATCCCGACCCCCGAGCGCGCCGTCGACAAGCCCTTCCTGATGCCCGTCGAGGACGTCTTCGGGATCAAGGGTCGGGGCACCGTGGCCACCGGGCGCATCGAGCGGGGCACCGTCAAGGTCGGCGAGGAGGTCGAGCTGATCGGGGTCAAGGACACCCGCAAGATCGTGGTCACCGGCGTGGAGATGTTCAAGAAGCTGCTCGACGAGGGTCGCGCCGGCGACAACGTGGGCTGTCTGCTGCGCGGCATCGAGCGCGACGAGATCGAGCGCGGCCAGGTGCTGGCCAAGAGTGGCTCGATCAAGCCCCACACCAGCTTCGTGGCCCGGGTCTACGTGCTGACCAAAGAGGAGGGTGGCCGCCATACCCCCTTCTACAACGGCTACCGGCCCCAGTTCTACCTGCGCACCACCGACGTGACCGGGGCCATCGGCCTGGCCGACGGGGCCGAGATGGTCATGCCCGGCGACAACGTCGACATGTCGGTCGAGCTGATCACCCCGATCGCCCTGGAGACCGGCCAGCGCTTCGCCATCCGCGAGGGCGGCCACACCGTGGGTGCCGGCGCCATCACCGAGATCAAGGCCTAGTCCATGGCGAAGCAGCGCATCCGGATCCGGCTCAAGGCCTACGATCACCGGCTCATCGACCAGTCGGCGCTCCAGATCGTGGAGACGGCGCAGCGCACGGGCGCCGACGTGGTCGGTCCGGTGCCGCTGCCCACGCGCATCGAGAAGTTCACCGTCCTGCGCTCGCCATTCATCGACAAGGACAGCCGGGAGCAGTTTGAGATCCGCACCCACAAGCGACTGATCGACATCCTCGATCCGTCGTCCAAGACCGTCGACGCCCTGATGCGGCTGTCGCTTGCTGCCGGCGTCGACATCGAAATCAAGATGTAGGTCCAATGAGCATCGGATTGATCGGCCGCAAGGTCGGCATGACCCAGGTCTTCGCGGAGGACGGCACGATGGTGCCGGTCTCCGTGCTGACCGTGGAACCGAATACCGTGACCGAGATCCGGACGACCGAGCGTGATGGCTACGTCGCGGTTCAGCTTGGAGCCGGCACCGCCCGGCGCCTGACCAAGCCGCGCCTCGGTCAGCTGGGCGACCTGCCCCGGGTGAAGGACGTCCGCGAATTCCGGCTGGAGGACGCAGGGGAGTACGAGGTCGGCCAGACACTGGACGTCTCGCTGTTCAGCGCGGGCGACGAGGTCGATGTCACCGGCGTCACGAAGGGCAAGGGCTTTCAGGGCACCATCAAGCGCTGGGGCATGCGCAGGGGGCCCGAGACGCACGGATCCGACTCGCATCGCCAGCCGGGCTCGATCGGCGCGGGCACGGACCCGGGCCGCGTGATGAAGGGCCAGAAGATGTCAGGGCATATGGGTGACGTTCGCCGCACGATCAAGAGGCTGACCGTGGTGCGGACCGATCCCGAGCGCAACCTTCTGCTGATTCGGGGCTCCGTGCCGGGCGCCCGCAACGCGCTGTTGCTCGTGAGGAAGGCCTAGCCATGCCCACGACGACACTCTGGAAGAAGGACGGGGCCGAGGCAGGCACCGTGGAGCTGCCCGACGGGCTCTTCGCGGCACCAGTCAACGAAGCGGTAATGCACCAGGCGGCGACTGCGCAGCTCGCAGGGCGCCACCTGGGCACCCACGACACCAAGACGCGCGGCGAGGTGAGCGGCTCGACCAAGAAGCCGTACCGCCAGAAGGGCACCGGCCGTGCCCGCCAGGGCTCGCGGCGCGCGCCCCATTACGCTGGCGGCGGCGTGGTCTTCGGCCCTCACCCGCGCTCCTACGAGCAGCGGCTGCCGAAGAAGATGCGCCGCCTCGCGCTGCGCGGCGCCCTCACCTCGAAGTTCGCCGACGGCGCGGTTCGCGTCGTGGAGGATCTGGCGCTCGACGCCATCCGCACCCGCGACCTGATCGGCTTCCTGGATGCGCTCCAGGTTTCCGGCAAGGTGCTCGTCGTGGCACCCGGTCGGGACGAGCGGCTGGAGCTGTCGGCCCGCAACCTGCCTACCGTGTCGGTGATCCTGGCCAACTCGCTCAACACCGTCGACGTGCTCTCGGCGGACCTGCTGCTGATCACGCAGCCGGCCATCGCGACGATGGCGGAGGCCTACGCATGACGCTCGAGGCGACCGAGGTGATTCTGCGCCCGGTCATCAGTGAGAAATCGATGGACGAGACGCAGCGCGGCAAGTACACCTTCGCCGTCCACGAGAACGCCAGCAAGATCCAGATCAAAGGCGCGATCGAGGAGCTGTTCCGCGTCAACGTGACGGCCGTCAACGTCCTCACCACAAAGCCGAAGGAGAAGCGCCGCAACCTGCGGCGGAGTCGCGTGAGCGGCTACACCTCTCCCTGGCGCAAGGCCATCGTGACGCTCGCCTCCGGCGAGAAGATCGAGTTCTTCGAGGGGATCTAACGATGCCGCTGCGAAGCTACAAGGCCACCTCGCCCGGGCGGCGGTCCATGACCCGCTCGACCTTCGAGGAGGTCACGACCGACAAGCCTCACAAGCCGCTGCTCGAGCCCCAGAAGAAGAGCGGCGGCCGTAACGGCCAGGGCCGCCTGACCGTCCGCCATCGCGGCGGCGGGGAAAAGCAGGCATACCGGCGGATCGACTTCAAGCGCGACAAGCTGGACGTCCCAGCACGCCTGGCGACGATCGAGTACGACCCGAACCGCTCGGCCCGCATCGGGCTGCTCCACTACCGCGACGGCGAGAAGCGCTACATCCTGGTTCCGGACGGCCTGCGGGTGGGCGACCTCGTCGTGGCTGGCCCGGCCGCCGAGGCCCGCGTCGGCAATGCCCTGCCGCTCTCGAAGATCCCCCTGGGCACCACGATCCACAACATCGAGCTCGTGCCGGGCAAGGGCGGTCAGATCGTCCGCTCCGCCGGCGCCTCCGCGCAGCTCCTGGCCAAGGAAGGGGATTCGGCGCAGGTCCGCCTGCCGTCGGGCGAAGTGCGCCGGGTGAGCCAGCGCTGCTACGCCACCGTTGGCCAGGTAGGCAACCTTGACCACGAAAACCAGAACATCGGCAAGGCCGGCAGGTCCCGACACCTTGGCAGGCGGCCTGAGGTGCGCGGCGTCGTGATGAATCCGCGCGACCATCCCCACGGCGGCGGCGAGGGCAAATCGCCCACCGGCATGCCGCCCAAGACCCCGTGGGGCAAGCCTGCCATGGGCTACCGCACCAGGCGGGGCAAGACCACCGGCTCGGCGATCGTCCGAAGCCGTCACCGCAAGAGCTAGGCCGAAAGGAGGCAGACCATGTCCCGATCCCTGAAGAAGGGACCGTTCGTCGAGGCGCGGCTCCTCGGCCGTGTCCAGGAGATGAACCGCCGCAGCGAGAAGAAGGTCCTCAAGACCTGGTCCCGGGCGAGCGTCATCTTCCCGGACTTCATCGGTCATACCGTGGCCGTCTACAACGGTCGAAAGCACATTCCGGTCTACATCAGCGAGAACATGGTCGGCCATCGACTCGGCGAATTCGCGCCGACCCGCAGCTATCGCGGGCACGGCAAGCACACCGAACGCTCGACCTCACTCAAGTAGGAGTCAGCTTGCGAGTTTCAGCCACCGCCAAGTACCTGCGTCATTCGACCCGCAAGACGCGCCTGGTCACCCGGGCGATCGTCGGGCGACCGGTCGCGGATGCGGCTGCCCTTCTGCGGTTCATGCCGCAAGCCGCGGCGCGGGATGTGGCCAAGGTGCTCAAGAGCGCGGCTGCGAACGCGGAGAACAACCATAACCTCTCGGCCGACGACCTCGTCGTCGCCGAGGCGGTCGCCAACGAGGGCCCGACACAGAAGCGCTGGCGCTTCCGCGCTCAGGGGCGGGCCTTTCCCATCCACAAGCCGATGACGCACATCACCGTGGTCGTCGAGAACCGGGAGGCCTAGACATGGGACACAAGGTTCATCCGAACGGCTTCCGGCTCGGCGTCTCGCGGACCTGGAACGCCAAGTGGTACGCCGGCAAGGGCTATACGGAGCTGCTGCGCGAGGACATCGCCATCCGCACGCTCGTCACCCGCCGTCTCGCCAACGCGAGCGTCAGCCAGGTGGAGATTGAGCGCGGCATCAATCACGTGACGGTCACCGTGCATACGGCCAAGCCCGGCATCGTGATCGGCAAGGGCGGCGCGAACGTGGAGGCCCTCCGCCAGCAGATCGGCAAGCTCACCACGAACAAGGTCAAGCTAGAGATCAAGGAGATCCGCCAGGCGGAGCTCGACGCGGTCCTGGTGGCCGCGAACATCGCCCAGCAGCTGTCCCGCCGCATCGCCTTCAAGAAGGCCATGAAGCAGGCCGTCCAGCGCACCATGAAGGCGGGTGCCAAGGGCGTGAAGATCGCCGTGGCCGGCCGCCTCGGCGGCGCTGAGATGTCGCGGCGGGAGTGGGAGAAGGAAGGCAGGATCCCGCTCGGGACGCTGCGTGCCGACATCAGCTACGGCCAGATCCATGCCCACACCACGTACGGGCGGATCGGCGTCAAGGTCTGGATCTACCGCGGCGACATCATCCCCGAGCGTCAGGCGCCGCGCGAGCCGATCGCCGCCGGGCAGGTGGCCTGACCATGCTGATGCCCAAGCGGGTCAAGCACCGCCGCGTGATGCGAGGTCGCATGAGCGGCATGGCGAAGGGTGGGACCACGATCGCCTTCGGCGACTACGGCCTCATGACCGAGGAGCCGGCCTGGATCACCAGCCGCCAGATCGAGTCGGCGCGGCGCGCAATGACCCGCTATGTCCGGCGCGGCGGCAAGATCTGGATCCGGATCTTCCCCGACAAGCCGGTCACCAAGAAGCCTGCCGAGGTCCGCATGGGTTCCGGCAAGGGGGCGCCCGACCACTGGGTCGCGGTGGTCAAGCCCGGTCGGATCCTGTTCGAGATGGCCGGCGTGCCCCAGGAGGACGCCGCCGAGGCCATGCGCCTGGCGAGCCACAAGCTGCCGGTCACCGTGAAGTTCGTGATCAAGGAAGGAGTGGGCGCCGATGGACATCGTTAAGGCCCGCAGCCTCACGGACGACGAGCTGCTCGACGAGCTCTCCACCGCCAAGCGCCATCTGTACGACCTGCGGTTCCAGCTTGCCACACGGCAGCTCACCGACTACAGCCAGATTCCCCAGACGCGCCGGAACATCGCCCGGATCCTGACCGTGATGACTGAGCGGCAGCTGAGCGCCACGGCACCGACTGCAACCATCGAGCCCGAGCCCGAACGGGCGCCGCGACGAACGCTCGTCACCCGCCGAGGCCGGCGCTCGGCCACCACCGGAGCTTCCCAATGACCCAGCAGATCAGCAACGGGACCGGCCGCGCCACGATTCGCAAGGCGAAGGTGGGACGCGTCGTTTCGGACAAGATGGACAAGACCATCGTGGTCTCCGTCGAGCGGCTGTCGCGGCACCCTCTCTACAAGCGCGTCATCCGACTGACCACGAAGTTCAAGGCGCACGACGAGCGCAACGAGGCGCACGTCGGGGACACCGTGCGCATCGAGGAATCCCGCCCACTGTCGGCGACCAAGCGCTGGCGCCTTGTCGAGATCATCCAGCGAGCCGGCGAGGGAGCCGGTGAGCGCGTCGTGGCCGAGGAGGAGGCCACGACCGAGGCGATCCACATGGCCGCGCATCCGGGCCGGGCCGATGCCACCGAGCCTGAGCCCGAGGCCGACCGCGACGCTGCCGCGACCGGCGCGACCGACGAGGAGGGAGCTCCCTCGTGATCCAGCAGCAAAGCCGGCTGAAGGTGGCGGACAACACGGGCGCGCGGACCATCCAGTGCATCCGGGTCATGGGCCGTTCGCAGAAGCGGACGGCAGGCGTCGGTGACGTCATCGTCGCCAGCGTCAAGCAGGCGATCCCGAATGCCGCCGTGAAGAAGGGCGATGTCGTGCGCGCCGTCGTGGTGCGCACGAACAAGGAGTTCGGTCGCCCTGACGGCAGCTACATCCGCTTCGACGAGAACGCCGCGGTCCTCATCAATAACCAGGGCAATCCACGGGGCACGCGCATCTTCGGCCCGGTCGCTCGCGAGCTGCGCGACAGGAACTACATGAAGATCGTTTCGCTTGCGCCGGAGGTGCTGTGATGCCCCGCACCGCGGAAGCGCCGCAGATGAAGGTGCCCGAGATCCGCAAGGGCGACCAGGTCCTCGTGCTGACCGGCAAGGACGCCGGCAAGCGTGGCGTCGTGGACCGCGTCGTCCGGCCCGACAAGGTGGTGGTCGAGGGGATCAACATCGCCAAGAAGCACACCAAGCCGCGTGCCCGCCAGGGCCGCAACGATCGCTCGCCGCGTGTCCAGCAGGGCGGGATCATCGACATTGCGCGGCCGCTCAGCGTGAGCAACGTGATGGTCGTCTGCCCCTCGTGCAGCCAGCCGACCAGGGTCGGCCACAACCAGCCCTCCGAGGGCAAGGGACGGAGCATCCGGATCTGCCGTCGCTGCGGCGAGGCGCTCACCCGCGAGGGCCGCTCATGAGCGGCTCGCTGCGTCAGCGCTACCAGGAAGAGGTCGTCCCGGTGCTCGTGCGCGACTTCGGCTATGCCAACCCGATGCAAGTTCCACGCGTCAGCAAGGTCGTGGTCAACATCGGCATGGGCGAGGCGCTCCAGAACGCCAAGGCACTCGACGCCGCCGTCGGCGACATCGCCACGATCACCGGTCAGAAGCCGATCGTGACCCGCGCCCGACGCTCCATTGCTCAGTTCAGGCTCCGGACGGGAAACCCGATCGGGGTCAAGGTGACGCTGCGCGGCGAGCGCATGTGGGATTTTCTCGAGCGGCTGACGCGACTGGCGCTGCCGCGCATCCGCGACTTCCGCGGCGTCCCCGCTCGCTCGTTCGATGGCCGGGGGAACTATTCTCTTGGGCTCCGCGAGCAGCTTGCCTTCCCGGAGATCGACTATGACCAGGTGGATCGCCTGCGCGGCCTCGAGGTCAGTGTCGTGACCACCGCCCGAACCGATGAGGAGTCCAAGCGTCTCCTCGAGCTGCTCGGCATGCCCTTCGCGGGCGCGGAACGATAGGAGTCTCATGGCAAAGAAGTCGCTGATCGCGAAGGCCAAGCGGGGCTCCCGCTTCGGCGTTCGCGACTACCATCGCTGCATCGTCTGTGGCCGGCCTCGCGGGTTCATCCGCCGCTTTGGCCTGTGCCGAATCTGCTTCCGGGAGCGGGCCCTGATGGGCGAGCTTCCGGGTGTCACCAAGTCGAGCTGGTAGGCCGATGAACCTTTCAGATCCGATCGCCGACATGCTGACCCGCATTCGCAACGGCAGCCGCGCACGTCACACCGAGGTGCTCGTGCCTGCCTCGCGCACCAAACGGGAGATCGCCCGCATCCTCAAGGACGAGGGTTTCATCGAGGAGGTCGGCGAGTCACAGGAAGGTCCCCGCGCCTGGCTGCACATCCGACTGAAGTACGTCGACGGGAAGGCGCCGGTCGTGTCGGGCCTCAAGCGCATCAGCAAGCCCGGCCTGCGCGTGTATGCCCAGAAGACCGACATCCCCCGCGTCCTCGGCGGCCTCGGGATCGTCATCGTCAGCACGAGCCAGGGGATCATGACCGGCCAGCAGGCGCGCAAGGCGCAGCTGGGCGGCGAAGTCCTCGCGTACGTCTGGTAAGCGCAGGTGTCTCGCATCGGGCGGCTGCCCATCCCCGTCCCAGACGGCGTCGACGTGACGCTCGAGGGGAACCGAATCACCGTCAAGGGCCCACGTGGAGAGCTGACCCGCGAGCTCACGCCCGAGCTCCGCGTTGTGCGCGAGAACGGGGAGATCAAGGTCGAGCGACCTTCTGATGAAAAGCGTCACCGGGAGCTCCATGGGCTGACGCGCACGCTGGTCGCGAACATGGTGGCGGGCGTCACGGTCGGCTTCCGCAAGGGCCTGGAGATCACAGGCGTCGGCTATCGGGCGCAGCTCATCGGGCAGAAGCTGCAGCTCAACCTCGGGTACAGCCACCCAGTCGAGATCGACCCGCCGTCAGGGATCCGCTTCGAGCTGGAGAACCCCACCCGCCTCGCCGTCGTGGGCATCGACAAGGAGCTCGTCGGCCACGTCGCCGCGCGCGTTCGCGCGACCCGCAAGCCCGAGCCCTACAAGGGCAAGGGCGTCCGATACGCCGGCGAGGTCGTCCGCCGCAAGGCCGGCAAGGCCGGCAAGATCGGCGGCAAGAAATGAACATCACCACCCGCGGCGAGGCTCGTCGCAAGCGCCATGTCCGTATCCGCCTCAACGTCTCGGGCACGGGAGATCGTCCTCGCCTGGCTGTCTATCGCAGCCTCAAGCAGATCTACGCCCAGGTCATCGACGACTCGTCGGGTCGAACCCTCGCCAGCGCCTCATCGCTCGAGGCATCGCTCCGCGGTCGCGATGGATCGAAGTCCGATCGAGCCCGCGCCGTGGGCAGCCTGCTCGGGGAGCGAGCGCGCGCGGCGGGCGTCGACTCGGTCGTCTTCGACCGCGCCGGCTTTCGATTTCACGGGCGCGTGAAGTCTCTCGCCGAAGGGGCGCGAGAAGCCGGCCTCCAGTTCTAACCACCGACAGAACCCGCACAAAGGAGCCCACGTGGCCCGGATCGATCCTGCCAAGCTGACGCTCGAAGAGCGCGTCGTCCAGATCAACCGCGTCGCCAAAGTCGTCAAGGGCGGCCGGCGCTTCAGCTTCAGCGCGGTCGTCGTTGTCGGCGATGGCGCCGGCCACGTCGGCGCCGGGCTGGGCAAGGCGGGCGAGGTTCCCGAGGCGATCCGAAAGGGCGTCGAGGACGCCAAGAAGCACCTCGTTCGTGTCCCCCTCGTCGGAACAACCATCCCGCACGAGGTTCGTCAGCAGTTCGGTGCCAGCACCGTGCTGCTCAAGCCTGCCTCGCAGGGCACCGGCGTCATCGCGGGTGGCGGTGTCCGTGCCGTCGTCGAGGCAGCCGGGGTCCGGGACATCCTCTCCAAGTCGCTCGGCTCCAACAACCCCGTCAACGTGGTGCGCGCGACCCTGGAGGGGCTACGTAGCATGCACAGTGCCGAGGAGCTCTCGGAACGCCGGGGAAAGACGCTGCACAGCTTCATCAGCGGCCAGCCGAGGGACGGGGAGACGGGTGGCGATGGCCGCTAAGTTCCGGGTCACGCTGCGAAAGAGCCCGATCAGCTACAACGCGGATGCCCGCGGGACGGTCCGGGCGCTGGGTCTTCATCGGATCGGCGAGTCAGTCGAGGTGACGGACAACCCGGCCACTCGCGGCATGGCTCGGGCGATCCGCTTCCTGGTCGAGGTGGAGGAGATCGAGAAGAAAACGCCGACAGGTCAGTCCGGCCGGCGGGCGCGGCGAGCCTCCGGGGAAACGCCTGCTTCGGAGGAGGCACCAGCATGAAGCTTCACGATCTGCATCCTGCCCCCGGGTCGAAGACTGCCCGGACACGCGTCGGGCGGGGCATCTCGGCGGGCAAGGGGAAGACGGCGGGCCGTGGCACGAAGGGCCAGAAGGCGCGTGCCGGCGGCTCGATTCCGCCCTGGTTCGAGGGCGGCCAGACGCCTCTCCACATGCGGGTTCCCAAGCTGCGTGGCTTCAAGAACCGTGGCGACATCGAATACCAGGTGGTGAACGCAGGGCGGATCTCCGACTATGCGGCGGCCGGCGCCTTCGCCGAGGCCGAGGCCGCCACACGCCAGCTCGGCGGCAAGGCCGCGAAAGCTCCGATCACCATCAATCCGGAGGTGCTCCACGGCGCCCGCCTGGTGCGCTCACTGCGCACGCCGGTCAAGGTGCTCGGCGGCGGCGAGGTGACGCGACCGCTCTTCATCGTCGCCGACGCCTTCACGAAGAGCGCCCGGGAGAAGATCGAGGCTGCCGGGGGAACGGCCCAGCTGCTCGAGGTCCCCGATCGGCCGATGAAGGCGCTGCGCGGTGAGCCAGCTGCGGACGAAGCCGGCCCGTCGACGCAGCCCGAGGCCGAGGCGACGTCCGGGCAGCAGCCGATCGCCGAGCCTGCCGATGAGGAGTCGGTCATCGAGCCTGCCGATGACCAGCCGGTCGCCGAGGCGTCCGCCGAGGAACAGCCGCCCTCCGGCAGCCCGACAGCGTAGTCGACCGTGTTCGACGCCCTGGTCAACGCCTTCCGCGCCCCGGACATCCGCCGCCGCATCTTCTTCGTCCTGGGCATGCTGGTCATCTTCCGGTTCCTGGCCCACGTGCCGGTGCCCGGGGTCAGCCAGACGGCCCTGACGAGCTTCCTGGAGCAGAACCAGTTCCTGCAGCTGCTCAACCTGTTCTCGGGCGGTGGACTGTCGAACTTCTCGGTCGTCGCGATGGGCGTCAACCCCTACATCAACGCCTCGATCATCATGCAGCTCATGAGCGGGGTGGTGCCCCGTCTCCAGGCCCTCTCCCGGGAGGGGGAGTACGGGCGCAACAAGATCAACCAGTACACGCGCTACCTCACGGTGCCGATGGCCTTCATCCAGTCCTACGGCTACCTAGCGATCCTGTCCACCACCGATCCGCCGGTGATCTCCGCCTTCGACCTGACGAGCTTCGAGACCCTGACCCAGATGTTCACGCTGGTCGCGGGCACGGTCCTCGTCATGTGGATCGGCGAGCTCATTACCGAGCGCGGCATCGGCAATGGCATCAGCTTCATCATCTTCGCCGGCATCGTGAGCCAGCTCCCGGGCGCCATCGCCGCCTTCCTGGAAACCCCGGACGTCGCCGCGGGCGTGGCCTTCGTCGTCGTGGCGGTCGTCTCGGTGGCGGTCATCGTCTACATCCAGGAGGGCCAGCGGCGCATTCCCATCCAGTACGCCAGCCGGGTGCGCGGGCGCCGGATGTACTCGGGCGGCGCCACCTTCCTGCCGCTGCGCGTCAACCAGGCCGGCGTCATCCCGATCATCTTCGCGGTCAGCATCATCCTGTTCCCGAGCCAGATCGCGAGCTACTTCTCCAACTCGGAGATCAGCCTCGTCGCGGACGTCTCGAACGGGGTGATCAGCTTCCTCAACCCGCAGGGCATTCCGTACATCGTGTCCTACTTCCTGCTGACGGTCGGCTTCACCTACTTCTACACCGCCTTCACCTTCAAGCCGGATGAGACGGCCGACCAGTTGCGCAAGAACGGCGGCTTCATTCCGGGCATCCGACCGGGCACGCCGACGCGCGACTACCTGGCCAGGGTGGTCTTTCGGATCAGCATCGCGGGCGCCCTCTTCCTGGGCATCGTGGCGGTGTCACCGGTGATCATCTCGTTCTTCTTCCGTGAGTCGATCATCGGCAGCCTCGGTCTCGGAGGCACCGCCCTGCTGATCGTGGTGTCGGTGGTCGTCGAGACGATGAAGCAGCTCGAAGCACAGTTGATGATGCGCAACTACGAGGGTTTCATCCGATGAAGGTCTACGTCATGGTCGGGGCGCCCGGTGCCGGGAAGGGCACCCAGGCCGAGATCCTGTCCGAGCGCGTCGGCCTTCCGCACATCGCCTCGGGTGAGCTGTTCCGGGAAGCGATGCGGGACGGCACTCGCCTCGGCGAGCAGGTGAAGAGCTACATTTCCCGCGGCGCACTGGTCCCCGACGAGCTGGCCATCAAGGTCATCGCCGCGCGGCTCGCTCGACCGGATGCCGCGGAGGGAGCCATCCTCGACGGGTTCCCGCGGACGCGACCGCAGGCCGAGGTCCTGGATGCCGCCCTGGCCCGCCGCGGCGCGCACGTCGCCGCGGCGCTCTTCATCGGCATCGCCGAGGATGCCCTGCTGCGACGCCTCTCCGGGCGCTGGATCTGCCAGGAGGCCGGCCACGCGTACCACGAGATCGACCGGCCGCCGCGGGTCGCGGGCGTGTGCGACGAGGACGGCTCACCGCTCTACCAGCGGCCCGACGACCGACCAGACACGGTGCGCGCCCGGCTCGCCCAGCAGCTGCCGCCGATGTACGAGGTGATCGACTACTACAACGAGCAGGGCGTCCTGACGCCCGTCGACGGCGAGGGCCCGGTGGAGGGGGTCGCAGACGCGCTCGTTCGCGCCATCGACTCGACCCGCCTTGCTCCCCGCGGCGGACGCGAGCTTCGCCAGCCGGCGCGCTAGCGCAACGATGCTGGAGCGGCGCGTCGCGCTCAAAAGCAGCGCCCAGATCGAGCGGATGGCGGTGGCCGGTCGGCTCGTCGCCGAGGTGCTCGACCGACTGGAAGAGCTCGTTCGGCCCGGGGTCACGACTCGCGAGCTCGATGCCGTCGCGGAACGCCTGATCCGCGAGGCTGGCGCCATCCCCTCGTTCGTGGGGGTGCCCGGACCGCGTGGCGCCTACCGCCACGCAACCTGCATCTCGATCGACGACGAGGTCGTCCACGGCATCCCCGGACCGCGTCGCGTCGAGGACGGTCAGATCGTCTCGGTCGATGCGGGCGCGATCGTGGAGGGCTGGCACGGCGATGCCGCTCGAACGTTCGTCGTGGGCGACGTGCCCGACGAGACCTCGCGGCTGGTGGAGCTGACGCGCCGGAGCATGGACGCGGGCATCGCAGCGGCTCGCCCAGGTGCGTTCCTGTCGGACATCTCGGCGGCAATCGAGGACGTTGCGCTCGCCGCCGGCTACGGCGTCGTGCGCCAGTTCGTCGGACACGGGATCGGCACGGAGATGCACGAGGAGCCGCAGGTCGCCAATTTCCGCACGGGCTCTCGCGGGCGGCGGCTGGAGCCTGGGCTCTGTCTTGCCATCGAGCCGATGTTCACGCTGGGCGGTCACGAGGTGGCTGTCGGACCGGACGGATGGACCGTGGCCACGGTCGACGGCAGCCTGGCGGCGCACTGGGAGCACTCCATCGCGATCACCGAGGACGGCCCTCGAGTCCTGACGATCGCGGAACCAGCCGCCGAGAAGTTGCCCCAGGCGGTGGGACTCTGATACACTCCCCGTTCGTGCGCCCGACACCCGTCAGGAGCACCGACTTCGTGTCCATCACCGGGCTCCGCCCGGGACGCGGGGCACGTCAATCCACAATCCGCATTGAGGAGCGCTGTCGCTGCCTGTGACGAAGAAGGACGCGATCGAGGTGGAGGGGACCGTCATCGAGCCCCTGCCCAACGCGATGTTCGCGATCGAGCTGGAGAACGGCCATCGTGTCCTGGCACACATCAGCGGCAAGCTTCGAATGAACTTCATCCGCATCCTGCCGGGAGACAAGGTTCGCGTGGAGCTCTCGCCCTACGACCTCTCCCGGGGTCGGATCACCTACCGGCTGAAGTAGCCAATGAGCAGAAACGAGATCAGGGGAACGTGAAGGTTCGAGCGTCGGTCAAGACGCGTTGTGAGCGATGCAAGGTCATCCGGCGCCACGGCACCGTGATGGTCATTTGCGACAACCCAAAGCACAAGCAGCGCCAGGGCTAGGAGAGCGAGATGGCACGCATCGCCGGCATCGACATCCCGCGGGAGAAGCGGGTCGAGATCGCGCTGACGTACGTCTACGGGCTGGGTCTGCCCACCAGCCAGAAGATTCTCGCCCAGGCCAATGTCAACCCGGATACCCGGGTTCGGGATCTGACCGAGGAGCAGGTCGGCCGGTTGCGCGAGATCATCGACCGTCGCTACAAGGTCGAGGGCGACCTCCGGCGCGAGGTTGCGATGAACATCAAGCGCCTCCAGGAGATCGGGTCCTATCGGGGGTTGCGGCACCGCCGCAACCTGCCGGTACGCGGCCAGCGGACGAAGACAAACGCACGTCAGCGGCGCGGTCCCAAGCGGACCGTCGGCGTCCGGCGCAAGAAGTAAGGGAGCAGCGGGTCAGGTATGGCGGAACGCAAGCGCGCCCCGAAGACGCGCCGCCGGGAAAAGAAGAACGTGCCCGCGGGACACGTTCATATCCAGGCCAGCTTCAACAACACGCTCATCACGATCACCGACCTTGCCGGGGCCACTGTGGCCTGGGGGAGCGCCGGAACGGCCGGCTTCAAGGGCTCGCGCAAGAGCACGCCCTACGCGGCTGCACTGAGCGCCGACGGCGCAGCCAAGCGAGCCATGGAGCACGGCATGCGCCAGGTCGAGGTGTTCGTCAAGGGTCCCGGCGCCGGCCGCGAGCAGGCCATCCGCTCGCTTCAGGCGGCTGGCCTGGAGGTCTCGGCAATCACTGATGTGACACCGATCCCGCACAACGGCTGCCGCCCGCCCAAGCGGCGAAGGGTCTAGGCCATGGCACGCTATACCGGAGCCGTCTGCCGCCTCTGCCGGCGCGAGGGCATGAAGCTCTTCCTCAAGGGCACCCGCTGCTATACCAAGAAGTGCGCCGTCGAGCGTCGCCCGACCCCACCCGGCCAGCACGGCGTGCGCCGCCGGAAGACCTCGGAGTACGGGGTCCAGCTGCGCGAGAAGCAGAAGGTCCGTCGCGTGTACTTCGTCCTGGAGCGGCAGTTCCAGCGCTATTTCGACACCGCGGAGTCGCGACCCGGCGTGACCGGCGAGAACCTGCTGCGCTTGCTGGAGACCCGGCTCGACAACGTCGTCTACCGCATGGGTCTCGGCATCAGCCGCCCCCAGGCGCGCCAGCTGGTGACCCACGGCCACTTCATGGTGAACGGACGCGCGACGAACATCTGTTCCTACCAGGTCCGCGAGGGCGACCACATCGAGGTGCGCGAGACCAGCCGCTCCAGCGACCATTTCAAGACTGCCCGCGAGAACATGCGCTCGGCCCAGATTCCGGACTGGCTGTCGGTCGATCCGGACAAGCTGAGCGGAACCGTCACCGGCCAGCCCCGCCGCGACCAGATGCCGCTCGAGCTCAACGAGCAGCTGGTGGTCGAGTACTACTCGAGGTAACCGCCGCCTGATGATCGAGATCGAAAGCCCACAGATTGAATCCGTCGAGGAGCTCGGCGCGTTCGCCAAGTACGAGGCCAGCCCGCTGCCCGCCGGCTACGGCGTCACCCTGGGCAACGCGCTCCGTCGTGTTCTCCTCTCCTCGCTGGAGGGCGCCGCGGTGACCTCCGTGCAGGTTCGGGACGTCTACCACGAGTTCAGCAGCATCCCGGGCGTCAAGGAAGACGTGACCCAGATCGTGCTGAACATCAAGAAGCTGCGCCTGAAGTCCTTCGCCGCTCATCCGGTTCAGCTCAAGCTGGTCAAGTCCGGCGCCGGCGAGGTGACTGCGACTGACATCCAGGAGACGGCGGACGTCGAGATCGTGAATCCCGACCAGCACCTGATGACGCTCGACTCGGGCGACGTCACGATCGAGATGGATCTGACCGTGGAACGCGGCGTGGGATACCTCGCCGCCGAGCGAGCCGAGCCGCTGCCGATCGGGGTCATTCCCGTGGACGCCATCTTCACGCCGGTGCGCAAGGTGAACTACACCGTCGAGAACACGCGCGTCGGGCAGATGACCAACTTCGACAAGCTGACCCTGGAGATCGAGACGGACGGCACGATCGCGCCGGAAGAGGCGCTCTCGCGTGCCGCCGATATCCTCGTGCGCCAGTTCAGTCTCTTCACCACGGCGGGCAAGGCCGTGCCGGGCGCCGACCGGGTGCTGGCTGGTTCGCCCAACCTGCCCCCGAACATGCTGGATATGCCGATCGAGGATCTCGATCTGCCCATGCGGGCCTACAACTCGCTCAAGCGGAACAACATCGTCAAGGTCGGCCAGCTCCTCCAGCTCTCCGACGACGATCTGCTTCGGATGCGCAACTTCGGTCGAAAGTCGCTCGACGAGATGAAGGAGCGGCTTCGCATGCGCGGCTTTGGGCCGCTTGTTGGCGACGACAGCCTGGCCGGCGCCGACGGGCTTGGCGACGAGCTCGGGGAAGACCTCGCCAGCGATGCAGATGAGGACACCTTCGAGGACGAGGAGTCCTGAGGCGTGGCGCATCGGATCGGCGGTCGCAAGCTCAGTCGGAAGATCGGGCCACGCAAGGCCCTCTACAAGAACCTCATCGTGGCGATCCTTCGTTACGAGCAGGTGAAGACGACGGAGGCTCGCGCC
This sequence comes from Chloroflexota bacterium, assembly GCA_013815585.1. Taxonomy (GTDB): domain Bacteria; phylum Chloroflexota; class Limnocylindria; order Limnocylindrales; family CSP1-4; genus JACDFU01. The sequence continues at coordinate 3,460 of JACDFU010000031.1, read as the reverse complement.
AAGGAGATCCGAGGACAGGTCGACCGCGTCATCACGCTCGCCAAGGATGGAACGCTCGCATCGCGGCGACGGATCGTGGCCGACCTGCCCGATGAGCCCCTCGTCATCGACAAGCTTTACCGAGAGATTGCTCCGAAGTACGGGGACCGAAGCTCGGGCTACACCCGAACCGTCCGCCTGGGACAGCGGGCGGGTGACGCAGCGCCGATCGTCCAGATCGAGCTCGTCTAGGGGCCAGCGGGCCCGCCAGCCAACCGGCCGCCACAGCACCGTGCTGCGCCCGGCCCCAACGCCCGCTCGAGAGAGCGGCCTCGTGCGTTACTGCGCGCGGGTCGAATACGACGGCACCGACTTTCGTGGTTTCCAGTCACAGCCGAACGGACGCAGCGTCCAGTCGGAGCTGGAGACGGCGCTCCGGCAACTCGCAGGCGGCGGACGCATCCGCGTCGACGCGGCGGGACGCACGGACAGCGGCGTCCACGCCCAGGGACAGGTCATCGCCTTCTCCTTCCCCCGCGGGAGGTCGGTGGCGAGCCTGGCACGGTCGCTCGACGCGCTCCTACCCCGCGACATTGCGGTCTCGGGCCTGGAGCGCGCTGCATCGGACTTCAGTCCGAGGCGGGAGGCGCGATCGCGGGAGTATCGCTACTCGATCTGGAATGGCCCGCGCAGCCCGCTCCGGGAGCGTTACGCCCTCGGGGTGCGGGAGCCCCTCGACATCACCGCGATGACCGAGACGGCCAGGATTCTGGTCGGGCGGCACGATTTCTCCGCCTTTGGCGGTGGGCACCTGCAGCCGGTCAGGACGGTGCGGTCGATTACGGTGCGCAAGCACGGTCGCCTCGTCACGATCGATGTGCTTGGGGACGCGTTTCTCCGACAGATGGTCCGAAGCATCGTCGCAGCGCTGCTGAGAGTGGGTCACGGACAGGCCGGCACCGAGGAAGTCGCGCTGGCGCTGGCCTCGAAGGGCAGGGCGTTCGCGGGGGCGGTTGCACCGCCGGAGGGTCTGAGCCTCCGACGCGTCGAGTTGACAACAACGAAGGAATGAGCATGACGACAGCGAAGACGTACACGCCGACCGAAAGCGAGATCCAGCGTCGCTGGTTCGTCGTGGACGCGAGCGGGGAGACCCTGGGGCGTCTTGCGTCGCGCATCGCGCGCGTACTCGAGGGCAAGCACAATCCGTCCTATGCCACGCATCTCGACAGCGGCGACCACGTCATCGTGCTCAACGCCCGCCGTATCAGCGTCACCCGGGACAAGCTGGAGACGAAGCTGTACACCCGCCACAGCGGCTATGCCCAGGGACTCAAGCAGGAAACCCTTGGCCAGCTCCTCGAGCGACGGCCGGAGGAAGTGATTCGCCGCGCGGTAAAGGGCATGTTGCCCCGTAACCGCCTCGGCGCGCAGCAGCTCCGCAAGCTCAAGGTGTACGCAGACGCCGAACACCCCCACGAGGCCCAGCGGCCCGAGCCACTAGGCTGAACGCGAGAGGAACCATGAGTACCGCCTTCTTCTACGGCACAGGCCGGCGCAAGACCAGCGTCGCCCGAGTGCGCCTGCTCGCCGGCGAGGGCGAGGTGGTCGTCAACGGTCGCTCGCTCGACGAGCACTTCGGCAACGCCGTGGACCAGAACGAAATCCTGATGCCGTTCCGCGTCACCGGAACCGAGGGCCGCTACAACGCCATGGTGAAGGTGGAGGGCGGTGGCTACCAAGGTCAGGCTGGCGCGATCCGTCACGGCATTGCCCGCGCGCTGCTCCAATCCGATCCGGAGGGAGCCCGTCTCCCGCTGCGCCAGGCGGGGTTCCTGAGCCGCGACCCGCGGATGAAGGAACGCAAGAAGTACGGCCTCAAGCGCGCTCGGAAGGCGCCGCAGTACACGAAGCGCTGATCCCGGGGGTGGATCCCGACGCCGCGGTGGAGCGACCGGCCGGTGTCTTCCAGCGCTACAAGGACGCCCTGAAGCAGGGCCACGTCCGTGTCCTGCGCGGCCAGCTCGAAGAGGCCGTCGAGCATTACCGCGCCGCTTCCAATCTCGCCCCGGAGCGGCCGCTGCCTCGCACGGCCCTGGGCGAGGTGTTGCTCCGACTGGGGCGTCACGCCGACGCACGCCAGGCGTTCGACCAGGCCCTCGAACTGGCGCCCCGCGATGAGCGGGCACTCGCTGGCCGGGAGCAGGCGGTCACGGCGCTGGGTCAACCAGCATCTGGGCCGCTGTCGCTCGCCGACGCGGAGGCCGCGCTCGAAAAGGCGATCGCCAGCGGTCCCGAGGGCGACGGCGGGGGCCAGGCAGCCTCGCAGGTCGAGCAGTTCGTCAGCGCCGCGCGACTCTACGCCCAGCTGGGCCAGTGGCACGGAGCCATCGACGCCTGTCATCGCGCCCTGGCAGTGGCTCCCGATTCGGTCGAGGTTCACACGACCCTCGCCGAGCTCTACGCGGCGCGAGGCTGGGAGGACCGAGCTCGCGAGAAGATCAGGTTGCTGAACGTCATGCTCGAGCTCGACGCCTCCCGCGACTGATCGATCCGGGCGCGCTGCTACAATCGGGCGAAGATGGAGCAGCTCGTGCGCGCGCTCGACATCGTCAAGATCGAGCCGATCGGGCTGATCGATATCGCACTGACGGCGCTCCTGATCTACGGCCTCTTCAGCCTCATTCGCGGCACGCGCGCGGTCCGGCTGGTGCTCGGCGTCACCATTCTCTACGGCGTCTACCTGGCCGCCCAGTTCTTCAACCTGCAGCTCCTCTCGCAGGTCCTCCAGACGGGCGCGGTGCTCGGCCTCCTGGCGCTCGTGGTCGTCTTCCAGCCGGAACTGCGCCGGGCCCTCGAGCGGATCGGACGCGTCGGGTCGCTCGGCTGGCTGGTCGTGCCCGGTTCGCAGGCGGTCGTCGACCGGGTTGCCGCGGAGATCGCGCGTGCCGCGTCAGGCCTCTCCGCGCAGCGCCACGGGGCTCTCATCGTCATCGAGCGCGAGACGGGGCTCCAGGACGCCTCCGAGACCGGGGTCATGGTGAACGCGGAACTATCCGCGGAGCTGCTCGCCTCGATCTTCACGCCGCGGGCACCGCTCCACGACGGGGCGGTGATCGTGCACGGCGAGCAGATCATTGCCGCGGCCGTGGTGCTGCCGCTGTCCGAGACGTCGATCCACAGCGAGCGCTTCGGTACCCGCCACCGCGCCGCGCTGGGCATCACTGAGCAGACCGACGCGGTCGCCGTGGTCGTCAGCGAAGAGTCGGGCGCGGTCAGTCTCGTGGAGCGCGCCCGGATCATTCGCAATCTCGATGAAGATCGCCTCAAGAGTGCGTTGGTTGCCCTCCTTCGACCCGGAACCGCCCGTGGCCGGGGTGTGTTCGCACTGCCTGCGCCCGCGCTGGGCTCCCCCGAGCGGCAGGCGAGACGCGCCTGGCGGCGCCTGGCCGCGATGCGTCGCGCCTCACAGATGGACGCC
>JACDFU010000150.1 GCA_013815585.1 Chloroflexota bacterium | reverse complement strand
GGGCGGCGGCGCGCGCCGCACGGCAGACCGGTATGGCAATCACGACGCACTCGGTGATGTCCGACGTTGGGCTGCGCCAGCTCGAGGTCTTCGAGGCCGAAGGCGCCGATCCCGGCCGGGTGATCGTCGGCCACGCGGACTCATTCCCATCGATGGCGTACCACCTCGCCGTCATCGAGCGTGGCGCCAACCTCGAGTTCGATTTCCTGGGGATGCAGTTCACCCCGCTGGAGCGGTTTGGCGAGCCGCGACTCATCGGGCTGATCTGCGATCTCGTCGAGCGTGGGCACGGCGACCGCGTGCTGCTCTCGCAGGACGTTTGCCACAACTCGCAGCTCAGGATCTACGAGGGCTCCGGCTACACCTACCTGATGAAAACCTTCCTCCCTCGGCTCAGGGAGGCCGGCGTCACCGCGGCCACGATCGAGCAGATGACGGTTGCCACGCCGAGGCGGCTGCTGTCGCTCGGCGGCTCGGGCGGGGCCGCATGACGCCGCAAGGCCCGAACCGCGTCCAGGTCTTCGGCCGTCGCGACTCGCGACCCACCCAGAAGGCGCTTCGTTTCTTCGCTGACCGCCGAATTCCTGTCTCCTTCGTCGAGGTGAGGGCTCGTGCGCCCCAGATCGGCGAGCTCCGCCGGTTCGTGGAAGGGCTAGGCGCCGAGGCGGTGATGGAGACCGGCGGCGGGCGGTACCGCGAGCTTGGGCTCGGCTACATGCGCCTCGAGCCCGTGGACGTCCTCGAGCGACTCCGCGATGACCCGGGCCTGCTCCGGCTGCCGCTGGTTCGGTTCGGAAACGAGCTCGCGGCCGGGGTCGACGAACAGCGCTGGCGGACCATCGTCACGGCCGTCAGTACGGTGTCAGGCGGCTCCAGCGAGCAGAATCGGTGAGCCACACCGCGGAGGACATCGCGCCGCCCGAGGATCGCAGGGCGTAGAGGCGGGTCGTGCCTTCGGCGGTTCGGTAGTAGAGAATCCCGTCACCTCGGCCATTGGCGTCAATGTCTCCCGCGCCGAGTTTTACCCTCGCGTAGGGAAGCGTCGTAGAGCTCCACATGGCGTCCTCGCGGAAGCGGCTGCCGTCCGAGACGAGGCCAGTGACATAAGTCCCGCTGCTGCCGCGCGGATATGCCAGCAGCAGGTCATCGCGTCCGTCGCGGTTGACGTCGCTGATCGTCAGTCGCGTCGTGGCCCGGCGGAGCCCCGTGCCGTCGAACCAGCGAACGCGCGAGCCCAGGGCGCCCCCGCCGTGACGCGAGCGCATGACATCGTAGGAGAGCCCGCTCGTCCCTCGGTCGAGCTGGAGTACCAGGTCCGCCCGACCGTCCCCGGTCACGTCCCCGGCGCGGATCGACGTGTTGGCCGCGTTCAGGGCACCCGACCACCACAGGTCCTTCGTCGAGAAGCGGTCGCCGAGCGAACGGAGCATGTACACGTTCGAACGGCTGGAGTCCGCGCCCTCGACCAGGAGCCCCACGTCCATGCGCCGGTCCGTCGTGAAGCCGCCGGCCGAGAGCCGTACGGTCCGCCCGGCAAAGTCGCCGCCCGAGAGCCACCAGGTCCTCGGTGCCAGCAGCCCGGTCGGCGTGGCTGTCATCACCGACAGGCGGTGCCCGCTCGATCCGTCGCGGAGAAGCACGACCAGGTCGTCCCGACCGTCGCCTGTGACGTCCGAGGCAATCTTGGCGAGCGTCAGGTCGGGATCCAGGGCTGCCTCCGGTCCGGCGACCGGAGTGAACGCCTGGCCAGTGGAGCGAAAAATCCGGGGTCGGATGGTGCTGCCTGAGGTCGGTGCCGTGACCGCGCCGTCCCCGTGGCTGGAGCCGAGAATGTCGTGCGCGCCCGGGTCGACCACCGAAAGGCCCGAGTAGTAGGTGCGCAGGATCGATTCCATCGAGTAGCCACGGTCGCCGCAGTTTTCGGCGCTCCACTGGTAGATCCGGATGCCGGTTGCGTTCGAGCCGCACGTGGCGTCGATCTCGCCGGCGTGATAGCCGGTGAGGAAGAACGCACCCGCCTTCCGCAGGCTGATCTGCCAGGTCAACCGGGAGGCAGACTTCAACGATCCCGGAACAGAGCCGGCTGGGAACCGCTCCGGGTGGTAGAGCTGGTCCGCCCACGTGTCGACCACGTCGTAACAGACCTGCCGCCCGTCGACGACCACGTAGCCGCCCCGGTAGTTCATCGCGTGGTACCAGGCGTACTGCTTGACGGCGACCGCGCCTGCCTTGAGCGTCTCGGTCCGCCAGCTGGCGGGCCACTCCGCGTGCATCACCACGTCGACGTAATCGTGGAAGGGAACGGTCTGGACGCGACCGGCTGCCGGACCCTCCGTGCGCTTCACGCGAACGGTGGTGGGTGGAACGAGCTCGCTGGCCCAACCCGTGCATGAAGTCGCGGCTCGAGCGGGAGCGGGGATGGCAAGCATGGAGAGGAGCGCCAGCGCGAGGACACAGACGCGTCCCGCGTTGGGCCGGGACATGGGACGGGTAGCCTAGCCGCCGCTTCCCGACGGGGTCAACCCGCGCTCCGCATCCTCGAGCGTGCAGGCCACGCCTGATGGCAGGCCATGGTCAACGTCCAGAGCGGTCAGTTCACCATTCGCGCATCCGGAGATCGCTACTGCCCCCCACTATTCATGGTTGCCATCTGATCGCTCGGAGGATCGTTAGCGGCCGTGGGAGCCCGAGTCGTCACCTGACGCTCACCAGGTGAACGCTAGCCAGGCGGCCGTCGCAAAGGGGAGGCAGACGCGAGCGTGGGTACGTGGCAAATGGGTGCGGGAAGGCTGCCCCGCGCTAGTGGCAAGGCTCTAGCGTTCGCCCGGTGGTCGTGTGGCGAAATCGGCGCGGCGGCGAATTCGAAGAGTGGGCGAATCCGAGGCCTGGCGCACTGCAGCCACGTCGCCGGATACGGCTGGACCCGAGGTCGGGGCACGCAGCGGGGTACCCGTGTCTCCCGGTCCGCGGCCTGGCCTACACTCCGGTGGCCCGCGCCGGCCAGGGAGTCAGGGCTCGGCGTTCGCGGCGGGGGAGGGTGAGGAGGACCGCGTGGCTGAGTTCGACATGAGCCTCGTTCAGCGCGGCGCCCGGCTGCGCCGATCGCCGTTCTACGAGGCCACTCAGCGCTACGGACCGCGCGGCTTCACCGTCTACAACCACACCCTCTTTCCGATCAGCTTCGACGACGTTGAGGCGGAGTACTGGCACCTCCTCAACCACGTGACGCTGTGGGACGTGTCGGTCGAACGCAACGTCGAGGTCGCGGGACCCGACGGCTTTCGCTTCGCGCAGCTTCTCACTTCTCGCGACCTGAGCCAGTGCGCGGTCGGTCAGGGCAAGTACGTCCTCATCACGGCACCGGACGGCGGCATCCTGAACGACCCGGTGATGCTCCGGCTCGATGAGAACCGCTTCTGGTTCGCTCTCGCGGACAGCGACATCCTGCTCTACGCCAAGGGACTGGCGGCCAATGCTGGCCTTGACGTGGAGCTGAGCGAACCCGACGTGTCACCGCTGCAGGTCCAGGGCCCCAGCTCGAAGGACGTGGTTCGCAAGCTCTTCGGCGAGGGAATCCTCGATCTCAAGTACTACTGGTTTCGCCAGGCTGACCTGGACGGCATCCCGGTGCTCGTCACGCGGACGGGCTGGACCTCAGAGGTGGGCTACGAGATCTACCTGCTCGACAGCAGCCGCGGAACGGACCTCTGGGAGCGCATCATGGCGGCCGGGGAGCCGTATCAGATCCGGCCCACGGGCCCCTCCGACATCCGCCGCATCGAGGGCGGCATTTTCAATTGGGGCGCCGACTTCAACCACCAGAACAATGCCTACGAGATGGGCCTCGAACGGCTGGTCGACCTCGATTCAGGTGCCGAATTCATGGGCAGCGAGGCGCTCCGCCGGATTCGCGACGAGGGAGTGAGGCGGCGCATGGTCGGGGTCGAGATCGACGGCCCGCCGCTCGGCTTCAACTTCAGCAAGTGGCCCGTGCGCGCGGACGGCCAGGAGGTCGGCACCGTGACCTCTGCCCTCTGGTCGCCCAGGCTCAGGAAGAACATCGGCTTTGCCTGGGTGCCAACCGAGCGCGCTGCGCACGGGACCGGCCTGGAGGTCGAGACCGAGGTGGGGCCCCGATCGGCAACCGTGGTGCCGATGCCCTTCGTGGATCCCATGAAGGAGATCCCCAAATCCTGAGCCTGCTCAGCGGGGCAAGGCCACCTCGATCGAGTCGCCAACCAGCCTGACCGGGTAGTAGCGCATCCGCCGAACCCGCGTCAACGCTCGGGCCTGCGCCTTGAGGCCGGGCGGCTCGGGCTTGGCCGGGCTGCCGGGCACGGACCAGCTGGGGTGGTAGACGCCCTCCGCGTCCAGGCCGCCGGTCGTCGGGAACTGCACGGTGTCGCCGGTGCAGAGGTCGAAACGGCCGTTGTGCAGCGGGCAGGCCACGACACAGCCATCGAGTTGCCCGATCGAAAGGGGCGCCGACATGTGCGGGCAGCGGTCGTCGGTGGCCACGATGCCTCCGGTCGTGTTCGCCAGCAGGATGTCCAGATCGCCGACGGTGACCCGCAGCATGGCTCCGGGAGGTAGCTGACCCAGCTCGGCCAGCGGTCGGAAGGAGGCGGTCCCGGTGCCGGGGGCCTGGAGCCGCGGGGCCACGCGTCGCGCGGTTGCAGGGCGATTCTCCATTTCGCGGTCGCTCACCGGCGCATCGTATCCGCCGGGCGTTCGTGCATGACCTGCCGCTGCGACAGGGGGCCGACTGCCAAGATGAGTCCTACCCCCAAAGTGAACGACGATCGCCAGGAGCACACGGGAGACCATCGATGCGCTTCGCCCTCATGACCGAGCCCCAGCAGGGGCTGACCTACGACGAGCTCCTGGCCATCGTTCGGACGGCCGAAGACGTCGGTTTCGAGTCTTTCTTTCGTTCCGACCACATCACCAGCTTCCCCGGCGAGGGCGGGCTTCCTGCCACCGACGCCTGGGCCACCCTGGCGGGCCTAGCGCGCGAGACGAGCCGCCTCTCGCTTGGCACGCTGGTCTCGCCGGTGACCTTCCGACTTCCCGGAAACCTGGCCAAGGTCGTCACGACGGTCGACGAGATGAGCGGGGGTCGGGCCGAGCTTGGGCTGGGGGCCGGCTGGAACGAGGAGGAGCATCGCCAGCACGGCATCCCGTTCCCCGACCTCCCCGAGCGCTACGACATGCTGGAGGAGCAACTAGCGATCGTCCACGGGCTCTGGACCGAGCCGGACGGCTGGACGTTCGAGGGCCGCCACTGGCAGGTTGCACACAGCATGTTTAGGCCCAGGCCCGTGGGGCGCTTCGGGCGACGCCACCCGAACATCATCGTGGGAGGCGAGGGCCGCTCTCGCGGGCTGGCTCTCGCGGCGCGGTTCGCGGACGAGTACAACATCAGTTCCGCAGCGCCCGAGAAGGCAGCCAGGGTTGTCGAGAGCCTCAGGCAGGCCTGCGGGACCGCTGGCCGGGATCCTGACCAGCTGGTCGTGTCGGCCATGACCGGCGTCCTGATCGCAGAATCGGAGACCGACCTCAGCGACCGCGTCCAGGCGCAGATCGAGATGATGGGCGGCGATCGCGAGGAGACAGAAGCCTGGCTCGCGGAGCGCCGGACGCGTTGGGTGATGGGCACCCCTGACGAGGCGATGGATAAAGTGGCTGCCCTGGAGGCCACGGGCGTGTCGCGGATCATGCTCCAGGACTTCCTTCCCCGGGACCTCGACATGGTTCGGCTCATGGGATCACGGCTGCTCAACGCCTGAGAGGAAACCGATCGGGGGGTCATCGCGTCCTCAGCGCGCCGACGAAACACCTGCGTCGAGCGATCCCGAGGAGGACCGAGAGCATGTCGAAGTCGAGATTTGTGCGGCACGCGCGGGTGGCGCTCGTCGTGTTGGCGATGGCGTTGCTTGCGGCGTGCGGGTCTGCTGGGATGGCTCAACCAGGTACCGCGGCGGCAACGATGCCACCCCGCGCGGTAGGTGCCAACCCCGCCCCTCCCACCACGGCCGCGGGTGGCGACGGGGTCGGCGTGAGGCCCGGCGAAGAGGGCGGAAGTGGGTCGGAGACAGGTGCCACGGACGGAGAGACCGGGACCGGAGCGGCCTACGCAGCGGCCCAGGTCGACGAGAGCCTGATCGTCCGGACCGGCAGCCTGACCATGGAGGTCGCCGACGACCTGAACGGCGTCCTCCTGCGAGCTCGGACCGCAATCAGCGGCCTGGGCGGCTATGTCAGTGCCACCCAGCAGAGCGGCAGCGAAGATTCA
>JACDFU010000219.1 GCA_013815585.1 Chloroflexota bacterium | reverse complement strand
GGACAAGGACCGCGCCGAACACCGACTGACCGTCGACGGCGTCGCCGCGGCGCTGGCGCCGTGGTGCGAATCGATCAACGTGCCCGACCGCCCCGGTGTCGTCGCCCTGCGCAACGTCATCCATCTCGGCACGCGTATCACAGGCACCCTCGGAGCTAGTGCTCCCGCGTCGGTGCTCGACCTCGTGGCCGCGCTGCACCCCACCGCCGCGGTCGGCGGCCAGCCGAGTAAGCAGGCGCTGAGTTGGCTGGCCAACCACGAGGGGCTTGACCGCGGTCGCTACGCCGGCCCCGTCGGTTGGGTGAACGCGTCCGGCGATGGCGAGTGGTGGGTCGGCATCCGCAGCGCGGAGATTGACGACACCCGCGCGGTGCTGCGGGCCGGCTGCGGCATCGTTACGGGTTCCGAGCCCATGGCTGAGCTCGCGGAGAGCCAGCTGAAGCTCCAGGCCCTTCTCGCGGCGCTCGTGCGGCCTTAGCTCCGGACGGGTCCGTCGTACGCGTTCTGCGCCACCAAAGTTCCCTGATCTGGCGGCGACCTCAACTGGTGAGCGCGACAAGCTCGTCGAATACTTCGGCCGCAGTCTTCCATCCGTGGATCTCGCGGGGCCGTCCGTTGATCTTGCGGGCGTAGGTATCGAGGTCTTCTTGGGTGTGGAGTGACAGGTCGGTGCCTTTGGGCAGGAACCAGCGGGCGAGGCCGTTCCAGTTCTCATTCGAGGGTCGCTGCCATGGGGAGTGCGGGTCGCAGAAGTAGACGGGGACACCGGTCGCGACGCTGAATTTGGCGTGGCCGGCGAGTTCGGTGCCCTGGTCCCAAGTCAGTGAACGGATCAGATGTCGGGGCAGGGTGACGACGTGTTCGGCCAGGCGCGCCGCGACGTGTTCGGCGTGTTTCGAGTCGAGCCTGATCAGCATCCCGTATCGACTGGTCCGCTCGACCAACGTGGCGATCGCGCTGTGCCCGCCTTCACCGATGATGAGGTCGCCTTCCCAGGTGCCGGGGACCGCGCGGTCCGTCGCGTCGGCGGGTCGTTCCGAGATGTTGACCATCCCCACGATCTTCGAGCCGCCCCGGCTCGCTCGGCCTTGGGGTTTGCGCCGCACCCGGCCCGAGCGCAGGCAGCCCAGAAGTTCCTTCTTCAGTTCCCCGCGGGCCTGCAAATACAGGGCCTGATAGATCGCTTCGTGCGACACCCACCACTCTGGCTCATCGGGGTGCGCGGCGCGGAGACGCTGCGCGACACCCTGAGGCGACCACGTGTCTTGGCGCAGGAACTCGACCACGTGGTCCCACAGCCAGCGGCGCTGCTCAAACCAGCGCTGCTTGGGACGCTGCGCGCACAAAGCGGCGCGCTCGTGCGCGGTGCACGCCCGATAACGGGCCCGGCCGCCGTTGCGGACGATCTCGCGACCAATCGTTGATCGATGCCGGCCCAGCGCTCTGCCAATCTCGGAGTCCGTTTCGTTGCGCTCGATCCCGACGCGGATCTCCTCCCGCTCGTGCTCGGTCAGTTCGCCCGCCCGTGGTTTGTGCGACATGACCAAACGATTGCCAGCAGCTGACAGCCCAAACGCGGATCCACGCCGATGCGGGCGCACCGACAACGGCACCCGCCTCCGCGTCCGCCCCGACTCGATCAGGCGCCGCTCAATCGTGCGGCGCGACACCCCGAACACCACCGCGGCGCGCCGATAACTCCAGCCATCGACCACCGCATCAACCGCAACATCAAGCCCCCGCGACACCAACCTCGCTCGCCCCACACGACACCTCCCAATCAGGAGCTGTCGCGCTCACCCCTTGAGGTCAAGGGCTCGTTTTCGCCGAAATCACGCAACTTTGGTGGCGCAGAACCTTTATTTAAAAACCGCGGCTACCGCAGCGTGCGCGGCCCGATGCGTTGCCATCGCCGAGCCTGGCGCGACGCGACGCACGTCGACCCGCACACCAGGAACCGACGCGGCGACGTCCGCGATCTCGAGTCCGTGAGGCGTGGTGAAAAGTCGTTCGAAGGCGTCGGCCGCCAGGCCCGTTGCTTGCGGCAGGAAGTCGAAAATCGCGCCACCGTCGTTGTCGATAAC
>JACDFU010000149.1 GCA_013815585.1 Chloroflexota bacterium | reverse complement strand
GCCAGCGAGCTCAGCGCGCGAGACCGCATGTTCTACGACTCGAAGCACCTGCTCTACTACTGGCGCCTGACGCCGGACCGGCGCCTGCTCTTCGGCGGCCGCGCGGCCTTTGCGCCCACGTCCGTGTCGAGGGCGGCGGCGATCCTTGAGCAGGCCCGCCAGCTGGTCTATCCGCAGACCAGGCGGCTGCGTGTCGAGTACGCCTGGGGTGGTAACGTCGGCTTTACCTTCGACCGGCTGCCCCATATCGGCCGCCACGACGGGGTCCATTACGCCCTTGGTTGCTGCGGCAGCGGCGTGGCGATGCTGACCTACCTCGGCGGCCTGCTGGCCAGGCGCGTGGGCGCCGGAACCGATCTGCCGCTCGAGGCCTCCCCCTTCGAGCAGATCCCGCATCCGGGAGGACCGGGGTTGCCCGGGCTCTACGAAGGGCGACCGTGGTTCCTGCCGATCGTCGATGGGTGGTATCGAGTGCGCGACTGGTCGACACGAAACGGCGTCGGCCCCAACTGAACGAACGAACGCCAGGCTCTCCCGGTGGGAGGCGGCCGGAGTACAAGGGCGCACCGCTCGACGAAGCACGCGGCCCCGGCCTGGGCTGTTTCTGGCTGCAGCTCGCCCTCCTGGTCGTGCTGCTCCTCCTCACCCCGCTCGGCGTCGCCTGGGGCTGGCCCTCGCCCCTGACGGGCGGACTGCTGATCGCGACGCTCGTACTGCTCTTCTTCTCGGGTCAGACGCTGATCTTCCTCCTGCGCCTGGTGGCTGCGGACCGCCGGAATCGTCGGCGGCCGCTGCGGAGCACGACCCGGACAGTGGGCGAGCTGGAGAGCGACGAGGAAGCGCCAGGCGCCGGGGGCATGCGAGAATAGGCGGCCGATACCGGGCGTCCGCCTGGACCCGTCCCCCACAATGCGAGGAGGCCCCCGGCAGACGTGCCCGTCCTGGCGACCTACTTCTCGGTCCGGCGGGGTCGGGATGCGTTCTTCAAGTTCTTCATGAAGACGATGTTTCCGCGTCAGATGAAGAGCTACGAGGACCGCTTCGGGATCCACTTTCTGGGCTGGTACAACGTGGCCTACGGCTGGGACTTTGACAACGTGATCCTTCTTCAGCTCCCCGACTACGCGGCCATCGACAAGCTAGAGGCGAACGAGGCGACACGAGCGCTCGGCCACCGTGCGGGCGAATGGATCTTCGAACGGCACCACTCGATGCTCCTCCGCGAACGGATGGGCCCCGATCTCGAGTACCACCCATGAAACCGTCGAACGAACGCTAGGAGGCGACCATGGACGCGAATCGCAACACGCTCCTGGGCGAGATCGCCGCCGATGCGGCGATCGAGCGCTCCTCCTTCATGGTCGAGGCGACCACGCAGCTCCGCCGATTCATGGAGGTCCACGGCGAGCGCCTGCGTGACCTCGGCGGCCTTGTTCTCATCGACGACGATCCGGAGTACCTCTCGGTCGCGCCCGACGCCACGTTCCGCTCGCGCACCCGCTACCAGGACGAGGCGACCGGCGAATGGGTCTCCGAGACGGAGGTGATCGAGACGGTCGGCGAGCTGGTAGAGCTCTACAACCCGGCCGACATCTATGCCGCCTTCGCGGAGGCGGCGCGTGAGGAGGCGGGTCTGCCGGAAGAACCGACGGCGGCCGAAGGGCTCGTCGACGTGGCCGGTCTGGCGCCTGACGAGACGATGAGCGTCGGCGCGATCGGTGCTGCCGATGCCTACGCCGGTGCTGCCGACGAGTGGGCAGCAACCCAGGGAGACGTAGAGGCGGGAGAGCCGCCAGAGGGCGAGGACGACGCCGCGCGACGGCTGTACGACCTTGCGCTGACGATGCAGGAGCGCAGCCAGGTCTCCGAAGCGCGCTTGATCGAGCAGTTCGAGAACGCGGCCGAGCCCATCGCGGCCGTGCTGGGGGACTTCATCGTCGTCGACGACGACGATGAGCGCCTCACCCTGCGCGCGACCGGCACATTTACGGCCGAGGTGGTTCCCGAGGATGCGGCGGGAACCTGGCGCAGTCTCAACTCGCCGGACGAGATCGTGCAGTTCTACGACCCGACGGACGTCTTCGGTGATCTTGCTGAGGCGCTCGCCGAGTCCTTCCCGGAGGTCGCCGGCGAAGAGGGCGATCAAGGCGCTCAGGACGGCGTGAGCTCGTCGGACACCGAGACGCCCGCCTAGATCCGGCTCCCGATCGCACGGGCCGGGCCCAGCGCCACCGGCGACAGAGCGCGGCTGAGCATCGATGCGTCTCCTCGAAGGGGAGCTTCTCGAGAGCCGCGAGATCCTGCCCCGGCAATGGCTCCAGCGCTACCGTGCGCCCTGGCTGGCTGGCGGCGTGCGTGCCGGGCAGTTCGTCCACGTCCGCACCCCCGACTACTCGGGGCTCGTGCTGCGCCGTCCGTTCAGCGTGAATACGGTGGATCGCAAGCAGGGCGAGATCTCGATCCACTTCCGCATCGAAGGCAAGGGCACCGAGTGGATGGCCCGTCTCCGGCCGGCGGATCGGCTCGAGATGATGGGACCGCTCGGCCGCCCCTTCGAGGTCGACCCGCGCAGCCGCCACCTGCTGCTGATCGCGGGCGGTCTGGGCATGGCGGGCGTGCGCGCGCTCGCCGACGAGGCGCTTGCGAGCGGACGCCAGGTGGCGATCCTCTTCGGCGCACGATCCGCGGCGGAGGTCTACCCCTCCTCGCTGCTGCCCGACGAGGTGGAGTACGTGGTGGCCACGGACGACGGGTCGCTCGGCCACGTGGGCCGTGTCACAGACCTCCTGCCGGCATTCGAGGCCTGGGCCGATCAGGCCTTCGCCTGCGGACCCGAGCCGATGCTGGCGGCCCTCGCGACGCTTGCTGGCGGGCGCGATGCGCGGCTGGGCGTGGCGCGCCTGGGCCGAAAGGGACGTTCCCGGCCGGCCGGTCTGGGCACCCCGCAGGCGCGCCGGCGATCCTGGCTCCAGGTGTCGATGGAGCAGAACATGGGCTGCGCGGTGGGTGCCTGCCTGGGCTGTGTGGTGATCGGCGTCAAGGGACCGCAGCGAGTCTGCCGCGAGGGCCCGGTCTTTGCCGCGGACGAGATCGACTGGGAAGCGAGCGCATGACGGCCTCCCAGCCCATCGCGGAACCGATCGGAGCGGTGCCCGGGGGGGAGGTGGATCTCGGCGGGGTGAATCTTTCTGTCGACCTCGCCCCCGCCCGCCCAGGAGCGCTGAGCCTGCGAAACCCTGTCCTCGTCGCCTCGGGAACCTTCGGTTATGGCCTGGAGTACGGCGAGGTAATCGACGTCCAGCGCCTGGGAGCGATCTGCTGCAAGGGCACCACGCTCAAGGCCCGCGCGGGCAACCCGCCGCCGCGGGTGACGGAGACGCCGGCCGGGATGCTGAACTCGATCGGGCTCCAGAACCCTGGCGTGGAGGCGGTGCTGGAACGGTACGCGGAGCTCTGGGCCGGGTGGAATGTCCCGGTCATCGTCAACGTGGCGGGCGAGTCGATCGAGGACTACGTCGGCGTCGTCCGACGACTGGACGGCGTGCCCGGCATTTCTGGCGTCGAGCTGAACATCAGTTGCCCGAACGTGGGCGCGGGCGGGCTGCAGTTCGCGGTTGATCCGGAGGCTGCCGCCGCGGTGACCGCGGCCGTGCGCCGGGCGACCGAGCTGCCCCTGATGGTGAAGCTTTCACCGAACGTGGCGGACGTCCGGGGGATCGCCGTGGCCATCGCCGATGCCGGCGCCGATTGCCTCTCCGCGGTGAACACCCTGTCCGGGATGGCCATCGACCAGCGCCGCCGGCGAGCCTTCCTCGGGGCCACCTACGGGGGGCTCTCGGGCCCGGCTCTGAAACCGGTAGCGCTCCGGGTCGTCTACGAGGTGGCCCAGGCGGTGAAGATCCCGATCGTGGCCGTGGGCGGTGTCGGTTCGCTGTCCGACGTGCTCGACTTCCTGATGGCCGGCGCCGTGGCCGTCCAGGTGGGCACGGCCATCTTCGCGGATCCGGGGCTTCCGCTGCGACTCGTCGATGAGCTTCGCGCCTACTGCGTCGAGCACGACCTGACGTCACATCGCGAGCTGGTCGGCAGCGCTCTGCCACAGCGTCGCGAGCGGCCCAGCGTCAAGGGCGTCGAGTACCGTCCGTGATCGGCCCCCCGTCCACATGACGACGACCCTGCCTTCCCTTTCGGCAGCGGCCCGCCGCGCGATCGCCCAGCGGACCGAGATGCTGTTCCGTGAGGCGGGGGCGCTTCGGGAGGGGCATTTCCAGCTGAAGAGCGGCCGTCACGCCGACCGCTACCTGGAGAAGTTCCAGGTGCTCCAGTTTCCTGCCGCGGTCAGCGAGATGTGCGGCTACATCGCCGCCCGCGGCGTCGACCGCGAGGGCGCCCGGCTCGTCGACGTCGTCTGTGGGCCGACGACCGGCGGGGTCATCCTGGCCTTCGAGGTGGCGCGGCAGCTCGGCGTTCGGGGCATCTTCGCGGAAGAGATAACGGAGGCGGGCATCCGCCGCCGAGTCTTCCGCCGCGGCTTCGGCCTCCGGCCCGGCGAGCGCGTGCTCCTCGTCGACGACATCCTGACCACGGGCGGCTCGCTCCTGGCCATGATCCCCGCAATCGAGGAACAGGGCGGCGAAATCGTCTTCAGCTCGGTGCTGGTGGACCGCAGCGGGGGGCTGGAGACGCTGCGTGTGCGGGATAACGGCCGGGACTACCCCTTCGAGGCGCTCTGGACGCTCGACCTTCCGACCTGGGAGGCCGGCCCGGGAACCTGCCCCGGCTGCGCCGACGGGCTGGAGCTCGAGCATCCGGGGGCGGGCGGAGCGGCGGCCTGACCCAGGTCGTGCCCGGGCAGTAAGACTCCGACTGTTCGCGTTCAGCTGACGGAGTTGATCGCCTCTGTCAGCTCTTCTTCGCCGACAACGCCCTCGAACTTCGCGCTGACCTTGCCCTCACGGTCGACGACGAAGACCCACGGCTCGCTCGGCAGGCCCCACTCGGTCACCGACGGCGCCTGTTTAAGCTGATCGGGCTGCTCGAGGTTCGTGAAGACCTCGACGTGGACGAAGTTGACCTCGTCCTTGAAGGGAGCCGCCGCCCCCTTGACGATGTCGAGCGTGGGGCCGCAGACGCGGCTGCTGCAGAACTTCGGGGTCGCGAAGGTAATCACGGCCGGCTTGCCTGCCTTCACCGCGTCAGCCACCGAGAGTCGGTAGAAGTCAGGGTCGGGAGCCTCGTCGGTTGAGATGGCGGCGATCTCGTCGGCCGTCTCCGCGGTGGGGGTATCCGAGGCCGGCGCCGGCGCCCCGATTGCGGGCGTGCGGCTCTCCTCCCGGACCCCGAAGACCACCCGAGTCGTTCGTTTCGGAAGGCTCGGTCCCTCGGCAGTCACCTCGACTCCCCAATCGCCAGCCCGTGCGAAGTCGACCTGGGATACGTAGAGCCCCTGCTCGCCCTCGATGGACCAGAGGAAGTCACCCTCGGCGGTCTCGACCGCTGCTTCTGGATCGGCGGCGAGGTCGAAGAACCCGACGCTGGTCGCCACGTCCGGTTTTGCCAGCAGGCGATTCTGCCCGTCGAGCAGCGAGAACAGGAAGCGGTTGGGCCCGACAGCCAGCTCCGACGAGATGAGGACGGGCACGAGATCGGGGCTGCCGACCGCAGAGCCGGAGCCCGGCCAACCCGGATAGCCGGAGGTGCCCTGCGTGGCAGCGCCCAAGTTGCTGGGGCTCCCCATCTGGCCGCCCGGTGTGGCGCCACAGGCGGCAGCCACGAGCCCGAGAAGGGCCGCCAGACCGATTCGCTGCAGAGGGGACATGCCGCCGCACGATAGCCGCTGCGCGGGGATCGTGCCGCAGGGTCGGGCCCGCTGTCGTTGAACGGGCCGCGCGTACAATCAGCGCGTTTGGAGCAGCGCGTTTCGAGCCCTCTTACCCACTCCGCCGCGCCGACTGCGCGGGAGGACCAGCCCGTCCCGATGACCGCCTCTGCAACCGCCCCGGCGACGATCGACCGTGACGCCGCGCGCGCGGACGACGTGCCCGCGGTCGGGCGGCCGAGAACGGGATTCGAGAAGCTGACGCTCGTCACGCTTGCAACGACGTTCCTGCTGATCGTCGTCGGCGGGATCGTCCGCAGCACGGAGTCGGGCCTCGGCTGCCCGGACTGGCCGCTCTGCTACGGCGAGGTCCTGCCGCCGCTCGATGATGCCAAGGCCTGGATCGAGTGGACCCACCGGACGGTTGCTGCGGCCATCGGCTTCCTCGTGCTGGGCATGGCCGTGCTGGCCCTACGCCACCACCGCCGGGAGCGCGGCATCCTCGGGGCCACACTGGGCG
>JACDFU010000218.1 GCA_013815585.1 Chloroflexota bacterium | reverse complement strand
GGCCTGCGCTCCGGGCGGCGCGCAGGAAGGCGCCTCGCGTTGGCGGCCATCTTCGAGGCGGAGTTCGGCCAGCGGACCGCGACGCGAGCCCTGGAGCGCGAGCTCGAGGCGGGGAATCCGGGTGCTGAAGCAGCCGCTCACGCCCGCGCCCTCGTCGCGGCGGTTCACGAGCATCGCGAGGAAATCGACGCATTGCTCGAGGAGTTGGCCCCTGCCTACCGCGTCGTGCAGCTCGCCAGAATCGACCGTGGACTGTTGCGTTTGGGGGTTGGCGAACTGCTACACTGCCCGACGACCCCGGCCGGGGTGGCCATCTCCGAGTGGGTGGAGCTGGCTCGAATCTACAGCGGAGAGCCGGCCAGGCGCCTTCTGAACGGCGTCCTGGGACGCATTGCGGCCGGCGGTGACATGGCACGAGGAAGAGTCGAGCCGACACCACAGGACGGCGCTGATCGTCCGCACAGGAGGGAGCATCCTTGACAGCGTCGACCTACGATCGGATGAAGAAGATCGTCGTCGAACAGCTGGGTGTCGACGAGGAGGACGTCAAGCCCGAGGCGTCGTTCGTCGATGATCTCAACGCTGATTCGCTCGACCTCGTGGAGCTCATCATGAGCCTGGAGGAAGAGTTCGGCACGGAGATCTCTGACGAGGATGCCGAGCGAATCCGGACCGTCCAGGAGGCGGTCGACTACATCGACGAGCACAGCGCCGCCTAGACCCGCTGCGCTGGATCCGGTCGACCGGGCGGCCGAGCTGGCCGCCGCGCTGGCACTGCCGGTCACACGGCCCGCGCTGTTCGCGGAGGCACTCGTCCACAGCAGCTACCGCAACGACAACCCCACCAGCGAGCTCGCCTCGAATCAGCGGCTGGAGTTCCTGGGTGACGCCGTCATCTCGCTTGCCTTTTCCGATGCGCTCTACGCGCGCCACCCCGACGACGACGAAGGCGTGCTAACAGCGCGCCGCGCCGCCCTCGTCTCCATGACCGGCCTGGCCCGGCTGGCCGACCGCATCCGCCTGGCGGAGTACCTGGTTCTGGGCGAAGGCGCAGAGCGCGCCAACGAGCGACGCCGGCCATCGGTCCTGGAATCCACCTTCGAGGCCCTCGTGGGAGCCGTCTACGTGGATCTCGGATACGCCGCTGCGCGCGACTGGCTCATCGGCCTCGCCGCCCCCGAGCTCGACGAGGAGCCGTCCGTCCTGAGCCTGAAGTCCCCCAAGAGCCGTCTCCTGGAGGCAGCCCAGGCGCGCATCGGCGAGCCTCCCACGTACCGCGTTCTGAGCGTGGTCGGTCCCGACCATGACCGGCGATACGTCGTCGAAGCGCTGGTCGGAGGCGAGGTGCTGGGTACCGGTACCGGCGCGAATCGTCGGGAGGCCGAGACCCAGGCGGCGGCGGTCGCGCTGGAGCGGTTCTGACGATGCCGGCATCGGCTCGGCTGCGCGGACTGCGGCTCGTCGGCTTCAAGTCGTTCGCCGAGAAGACCACTGTGGAGTTCGGGCCTGGGATCAGTGCGGTCGTCGGGCCCAATGGAAGCGGCAAGAGCAACCTGGCCGATGCGATCCGCTGGGCGCTCGGCGAGCAGGGACGGAGCCTGCGCACGCGGAAATCTGAAGACGTCGTCTTCGCCGGCTCCGCGAGCCGGCATGCCACCGGGATGGCCGATGTCACGCTCGTGATCGACAATGAGGACCGCCTCCTGCCGGTCGACTACGCCGAGGTCGACCTCGGACGGCGGCTCTACCGCTCCGGCGAGAACGAATACCTGCTGAACCGAACCCGGGTCCGGCTGCGCGATCTGCAGGACCTGCTGGCCGAGGCGAACCTGTCAGACAACGCCTTCCTGTTCATCGGCCAGGGAATGGTCGACCAGGCGCTGTCGCTACGTCCGGAGGAGCGCCGCCCGCTGTTCGAGGAAGTAGCCGGTGTTCGCCGGCACGAACGCCGCCGACGGGCAGCCGAGGGCCAGCTCGCGGAAGCCGAATCGAACCTGGCGAGAGTCAGGGACATCCTCGGGGAGCTCCGCCCGCGAGCCCGAAGACTCGCGGCGCAGGCGGAGCAGGAAGCCGCGCGCCAGACGGCCGGCGAGGAC
>JACDFU010000030.1 GCA_013815585.1 Chloroflexota bacterium | reverse complement strand
GTCCCGGACCGGCCCGGTCGCCACGGCGGTGCGGCCGCCGCGCAAGGACCCTTTCCTCGTCGCACTCTTCGTGAAGCGAGCAAGGGCGGCCCGGCTGGATCGCCCGCATGCGGCGGTCCGCCCCACGCCCGTCAATCCCGGTCTCGTCGAAGCCGATGAGCGTGGTCGGTGGGGAGTCGATCGCCAGTTCGGCGGCCGCTACGTGCCCGAGACGCTGATCGCCGCGCTCACGGAGCTGGAAGAGGCCTATGCCGCGGTGCGCCACGACCCCCGCTTCTGGGCGCAGCTCCGGGAGCTCGGGAGCACGTACGTTGGCCGGCCTTCGCCGATCTATCGCGCCGACCGTCTGGCCACTGAGCTGGAGCGCGCAGCGGGACGACAACAGGGACGGCTGCGGCTTTATCTCAAGCGCGAGGACCTGAACCACACCGGCGCCCACAAGATCACGAACGCACTCGGACAGGCACTGCTCACGCGCAGGCTGGGCAAGACCCGCGTCATCGCCGAGACCGGGGCAGGCCAGCATGGCGTCGCGACGGCGACAGCATGCGCCCTCCTCGACCTGCCCTGCGTCGTTTACATGGGCGCCGAGGACGTCCGGCGCCAGGCGCCGAACGTGCTCCGGATGCGCGCCCTGGGCGCGGAGGTGCGCCAGGTCACGAGCGGGAGCGCCACGCTCAAGGACGCGATCAACGAGGCGATGCGTGACTGGGTGACGAACGTCGCGAGCACCCATTACGTCCTCGGCTCTGCGGTCGGCCCGCACCCGTATCCGACCATCGTGCGGGACCTCCAGCGGGTGATCGGGGACGAGGCCTGCGCCCAGCTCGCCGCCGTGGAGGGCCGCCTGCCCGACGCCGCCATCGCCTGCGTCGGCGGCGGATCCAACGCCCTTGGCCTCTTCGCCCGCTTCATCGGTGAGCCCTCGGTTCGGCTTGTCGGGGTGGAGGCTGCAGGCACCGGTATCACCCGCGGCCGGCACGCGGCCGCGCTTGCCGGCGGCTCACCCGGAGTCCTTCACGGGGCCCGTTCGTACCTCCTCCAGGACGCCGACGGACAGGTGCTGGAGGCGCACTCGATCTCGGCGGGTCTCGACTACCCGGGGATCGGGCCCCAGCTGTCGGCGCTCTACGAGGCCGGTCGACTCGAGGTGCTGGCGTCGACCGATGACGAGGCCCTCGACGCAATGCGCCTGCTCACCCGCTGCGAGGGAATCCTTCCAGCCCTCGAGCCCGCCCACGCCATCGCCGCGCTGCCACGACTCCTGAAGACAGAGGGCGGCCGGGATCCGCTGCCGGAGGACGCGGTGGTGCTCCTCGGTCTCTCGGGGCGGGGCGACAAGGACCTGGCGGTCCTGACGGACTCCCCGCAATGACATGGGCGCCGACGGTCCCGTCGAAAGCGTTCCCGACGTCCCACCGGGCTGGCACGAACGACACGGAGGGGGCTCGGCGCATTGCGCGGGCCTTCGCCGGCGCCAGGGACGGCGGGCGGGTAAGTCTCATCCCATACGTCGTGGCCGGCTACCCCGACGCTGAAACAAGCTTCCGGGCAGCGGTTGCGGCAGTGGACGCCGGCGCCGACCTGCTGGAAGTCGGGCTGCCCTATTCAGACCCGGTTGCCGACGGAGCGACCCTCCAGCGAGCGTCCTCGGTCGCCATCAAGGCCGGTGCCGCACTCGATCATTCCCTGGAGCTCGTGGGACGCATCCATGACGCGAGACCTGAAATTCCGCTGGTAGCCATGGGCTACGTCAACCAGGTCGTCGGGCACGGCGACGGCGGTCCGGTGCTCGGGGCACTCGCGGAGGCGGGCGTCAGCGGTTTGATCCTTGCCGACCTGACCCCGGACGAGGGGGAGCCCGTCGAATCGGTCGCGCGCGAGGCCGCCCTGGCCCTGGTCTACCTCGTCACACCGACCACCTCACCACCGCGCCGGGCGCACATCGCCGCGCGCAGCGGAGGCTTTCTCTACGCCATCTCGCTGGTCGGCGTCACAGGCGCCCGCCGTTCCCTCCCGCTCGAGGCAGTCTCGTTCGTCCGCGAGATCGGTGAGCTGAGCCCGGTCCCGGTGGCCGTCGGGTTCGGCGTCTCGCGACCGGAGCATGTGCGCCGCCTCGCCCGGGTTGCGGCCGGCATCATCGTGGCGAGCGCGCTCGTCGATGCCCTGGGCCCGGACGGGCACAACGTCGCAGCCATGGCGGCGCTCGTCGGCCGGCTCTCGGCGGCCGCGAAGCGCGAGACCGGAGCGGCATCCGCGTGAGCTTTCTCAGCCGTCTCTTCGGCGGCGGCAACCGCGCTCCCGACCAGGCGCCGGAGGGTGCACTGGAAGACGCCGCGCCGGGTCAGGGATTCCCCGCCGACGGCGATGAGCTGACGGACGACCTCAAGCAGTTCCTCTACCCGCAGGACGAGTTCCTGCTTCGCCAGCAGCGCTGGGCCGCCTACAAGCAGACGCCGCCGAAGAACGAGCCGCTGCGCGATCCGCGCCTCGCGGCCCTCGGTCGCCTGGTGGACCGGACGCGCCAGCCAACCGATGAGCAGATCCAGGAGGTGGTCCGCGCCTACAAGCGCCGCCCCCGCGAGTTCGACCGCGCGCTGGAGGGCCTTCGGGCGACCGCGCACGCGGCGGCCCGCGATGCGGACGTGGTGGCAGCCCGCGACCTCCGTCTCGGCGATCCGAGGGATCCGGACGACCAGCCCGAGCTCGACGAAACATTCCGCGTGGCTGTCACCGCTGCCGCCGAAGCGGTCGCCGTCCAGGACCTCGTCAGCCCGGAGCAGCGCGATCTCCTGACGGGCCCCTGGCGCGCCGGCTTCGGCGACCTGCCCTGACCGATCATGCCCCTGCGGCGAGGACCCGCAGGGCGTTGCCGCCCATGACCGCCGCCACCTCATCGGGAGAGAAGCCACCGTCCAGGAGTCCCTGGGTGAGCCGTGGCAGCCCGGTCACGTCGAAGACCGTGCGGAGGCCCCCGTCGAAGTCGGAGCCGAGCGCGACGTGGCCCACCCCGACGAGGTCTGCCGCGTAGCGGAAGGCGTCCACGACCTGTCCGAGCGTGTCTCCTCCTAGCAGGCTCGTCGAGAGAGTCAGCCCGATCAACCCGCCTGCCTCGGCGACGAGCAGCGCATCCTCGGAGCTCAGGTTCCGGTTGGCAGCGCTGTAGCGCCGCAACCGGCTGCGCCGCCCGTGGAACGCCGCCAGACCAGTGTGGCTGACGACGAACGGCTCCCTGAGCAGCGGCAGGGCATCGCGGATCCCTCTCGAGGACATGTGGGCCAGGTCCACCACGATCCCAGAGCGTTGAAGCTCGTCGATCACCTCCCGTCCCAGCGGGGTCAGGCCGCCGCGTCGCAGCCCGGTGTTCGACCCCACGAGCTCGTTGTCCATGACGTGGGCCGGCGCCAGCATCCTGGCACCGAGGGAGCGGAGCAACGTCACATGCGCGGGATCGCCGTCGAGGACGTGGCCGCCCTGCACCCCGATGAAGGCCCCCACCCGCCCGTCAGGTCGCGGGAAGCCAGTCAGCCGAGCCCGTGAGCGAACCAGCTCCAGCCGGCCGCCGGAGGCGACCGCCCAGTTCTCCACCCGTCGCATCAGCGCCTCGGCCAGTTCCATGTTGGTGGGCAGCGCTCGCATCGGGAGCCCCAGCGAACGAAAGTGCGGGCCCGAGAGGCTGCCTCGCAGGTCCGGAAAGCGGGTCGCGATGCTCAGGCCCAGGAGGTCCAGCCCGCCGTCCTGCGCGCGCGGCAGATCCACGTGCCCGACCGCTCCCCGCGAGAGGAACCGCCGCCGGAACAGGACCGTGCCAACCAGCAGATCCACGACCGGGATGCGGGAATGGAACGCGAGGGCGTCAGGCCGGATCTCCCCCGGGCCGTGCAGGGCGACCCCATGCAGGGCACGGTCGGTGAGCCGACTGATCACCCCAGCGTGGAAGGCGCTAGAAGGCGGGCTGCGGCCGCGCCCGCCCGCTGCCGGCACCGCGGAACAGGAGTCCCACCACCACTCCTGCAACGAACCCGCCGATGTGCGCCATGTAGGCCACCCCGCCCGTCGTCTCCTGCGAGGCGAAGAGCTGGCCGTACCCGTTCAGAAACTGAAAGACGGCCCACATGCCGATCGCCACGATCGCCGGCACCGCGGTGAGGAAGCGGAAGAGGAAGACCGTGACCCGGTTTCCCGGGAACATGACGAGGTAGGCGCCAAGGACTCCCGAAATCGCCCCGGATGCGCCGAGCGTGGGCACCACGGAGTTCGGATCGACCAGGATCTGGGCGAGCGAGGCCACCAGGCCGGCCAGGAGATAGAAGCCGGCGAACAGGATCGGCCCCATCCGGTGCTCGACGTTGTCGCCGAAGATGAAGAGGAAGAGCATGTTCCCCCCGATGTGAGCGATCCCGCCGTGCATGAACATGCTCGTCAGCAGGGTCAGGTAGATCGGCTCCGGACCCGGCTCCTGGGGGATGAGGAGCCGCTCCCCGCCGACGTCCACCGGCTGCGGGCGGACCAGGTCCTCCCCCGTGGTGATCTCGAAGGGGACCGCGCTGAACGCGTAGGTGAACGCCTCGTTGCCCAGCTGAAAGAGCACGAAGACCGCGACGTTGATGGCGATGAACGCGAGCGTGACGTATGCGAGACCACGTCCCTGTTCGTTCTGATCTCCGATGGGAAACACGACTGCTCCTCTTCGTTGAAGCGCTGGCTGATCTCAGCGCTCCGGAAGGTAATCCTCCCACCGCTTCGACGCCGCCAGCCGGCCCCGCTGGACTCGACGCGTCGCCGCCATGAGCCGCCGGTAGAGCGCAAGAATGTCGGACTGGGGTAGGGGACCCTCGTTCGCGGCCGCCACGCGAAGCAAGACCTCGGTCTCGCGCTCGGGATCGCGGCGGGCCTTCCCGCCCCGGGAGGCCTTTTCTATACCGACCGAAAGCCCCAACACGGCGCGCTCGTTGAGCAGGCGGATGATCCGGCGGTCGAGCGCATCGATCCTACGGCGCAGGCGGCGCAGCTCGGGCGTTTCATCCCGCCTCGGACGATCAGCCACGGCGGTCGGCTCCCTCTACTTCGTGCCGGGCGAGCGCCTCCAGGGCCAGCAGGTAGCCGCGCGGTCCCAGCCCCACGATCGACTCAAGGGCGACGTCTCGCAGATAGTTGACCTGGCGGAACGGCTCTCGGCGGCCGGGATCGGAGAGATGAACCTCGACGAACGGTCGTTGGACGGCCAGAAGGGCGTCTCGCAGCGCCACGCTCGTGTGCGTCAGGCCACCGGCGTTGACGATGGCGAAGTCGAAGTCGCGCTCGTGCAGCCGGTCGATCAGCGCTCCCTCGTGGTTCGACTGGAAGAAGCGCACCCTCATACCGAGCTCCGTCGCGCGCCCCTCGATCATGCCGTGGATCTCGTCGAGGGTCTCGTGGCCATAGATTTCGGGCTCCCGCCCGCCCAGCAGGTTCAGGTTCGGGCCCTGGAGCACGAGAATCGTGCTCATCGCGCGCCTGCCAGCGCGGCGGCGATCCCCGCCTCGACCGCCGAATCAGCGACGCGGTCGCTCACCGTGATGCCATCCCCCGTGGCCAGGACCCATTGAAGGCGGCCGTCGCGGTGCTTCTTGTCCGCTGCGAGGTGATGGCGGACCCCGGCCGCCGCGAGGGTCAGCGGCTCGCGGCCAAGGTCAAGTGATGCCAGCAGCGACTCGATCCGCTCGGCTCGGTCACGAGGCGTCACGCCCACCGACTGCCCAACCGCCAGGGCGCCTCGCAGACCGTATGCCACTGCCTCGCCATGCAGGATTCCGCGATAGCCTGCCGCAGCCTCGATCGCGTGGCCGATGGAGTGCCCCAGGTTCAGCGCCATGCGCCGATCATCCTCGCGTTCGTCTGCCAGCACGATCTCGATCTTCGCCCAGGCACAGCGCTCCACGAGCTCCGCGACGGCGCCCGACTCGAAGGCGTCGGGCCCTCCCTCGGCGATGGCTGCGCCCTCGCGTTCGAGGAGCCCGAAGAGCTGCTCGTCGCCCAGGGCCGCCATCTTGACGGCCTCGCCCAGGGCAGCGCGCCGCTCGCGGGCAGGAAGCGACGCCAGCAGCTCCAGGTCGGTCACGATCGCGCGGGGCTGATGGAAGGCGCCGACCAGGTTCTTGCCCTCGGGCAGGTCGATGGCGGTCTTGCCGCCGATCGACGAGTCGAGCTGGGCCGCAAGCGTCGTGGGCACGTGGATGAGCGGTACTCCCCGCAGGTAGACGGCCGCGCCGAAGCCGGCAACGTCTCCCACGGCACCACCGCCCAGGGCAAGCACGGCGTCCCTCCGCTCGAAGCGGCGCTCTGCCAGCGCCCGTACGACCATCTCGAGCCCTCGCAGGGTCTTGGCGCGTTCCCCTCGCCGCACGAGGACGTGCTCGACGTCGCAGCCGGCCTCTCCCAATGACCTGGCGAGGCGCTCGCCGTGCAGGCGCCAGGCGACCGGCTCGGAGACGACCGCGACACGGGGGCTCCCGAGCGCGCGGATCTGTTGGCGGCTCGCGCTGGCCGCGTGGCCAGCTCCGAGCTCCCAGCAACCGATGGGCGTTTGCGCACGAAGCAGGCGGGTGCCGGCCTCCTGGTCCTCGGCGAGTAGCTGCTCGATCGCCTCGAGGCCCGTGGTACGGGACCCGTCGGCCACGAGGCGAGTCCCCGCCGCGTAGAACCGCGCCCGCCGCTCCCGAAGCGCCTCGAGCGCGTCCACGGGATCCCGTCCGCAGAGGAGCGGTCGAACCGGGCCGTGGCGGACGCGCTGCGCGAGACGTTCCGCGGGTGCGTCGAGCCAGATGACCCGCCGGTCGCGGAAGAGCCGCCAACGGTTGCGCGGCTCGACGATGGCGCCTCCACCGCTCGCGACGACTCGCTGGATGCCAGGGGATCGATCAGCGGGTCCGAGGTCGACGATGGCGCCAGCCTCGCGGGCTCGGAAGGCGGCTTCCCCTTCCTGCGCGAAGATGTCGCCGATCGGCCGGGCGGCGGCCGCCTCGATGGCCGCGTCGAGGTCGACGAACGGAACTCCGTGGCGCTCCGCCAGCCGCTTTCCAAGCGCGCTCTTGCCGCTCCCCGGCAAGCCGACGAGGACGACCTCCATCGGCCTAGTGCCCGTTCATCGGGCTAGCCGTCGCCGCCCGGGCCGCCGTCGCCGGTGCCGGCCGCTTCACCCGCCGCCTCGGCCAATACCTCGAGCGTGCGTTCCCGATACCGGGCCAGGTTGTCGGCCACCTCCGGCAGTGAATCGCCGCCGAACTTCTCGAGCACGAACTCGGTGAGCGTGAGCAGCACCATGGCCTCGCCGATCACGCCCGCCGCGGGGACGACGCTGATGTCGCTGCGCTCGTAGTGCGCGGTCTCGACCGCCTGGCCGGTCCGCAGATCGGCCGAGGGCAGGGGACGGGCGAGCGTCGAGATCGGCTTGACGGCTCCGCGAACGACGAGCGGCTCGCCGTTGCTGACGCCGCCGGTGAGGCCTCCCGCATTGTTCGTCCGATGGGCCCAGCGCCGCTCTCGGCCCTCGCCCGGCTCGGCCAGCCCGACGATGACGTCGTGCACCTGCGATCCGCGCCGGCGAGTCTGTTCGAAGCCGAGCCCGAACTCGACGCCCTTGACCGATTGGATCGAGCAGATCGCCCGAGCGAGGGCCCCGTCGAGGCGACGATCCCAGTGGACATAGCTGCCAAGGCCGATCGGCACGCCGGTGGCAACCACCTGAAAGACGCCGCCCACCGTATCGCCTGCACTGCGAGCGCCGTCGATCTCGGCCATCATCCGCTCCTCGGCCGCAACATCGGGGCAGCGCAGGGGACTGGCCTCCGTCTCCTCTCGGGTACGCGTGGCCTCGCCCGGATCGACCGCTGCTTCGCCCACCTGGGCCGTGAAGCTCCAGACCTCGATCCCCAGGGCGCCGAGAAACGCGCGGCATACTGCGCCCGCCGCCACTCGAGCCGTCGTCTCGCGGGCACTCGCCCGCTCCAGGACGTTGCGGACGTCCGTGAAGCCGTATTTCAGGGCACCGGCGAGGTCGGCGTGGCCCGGACGAACCTTGGTGACGGGCACCGCGCGGCGATTCGAGTCAGCCACCAGCGCCGCCAGCTCCGCGGCTTCCTCCGCGCTGGGCCTCTCGACCTGCATGACGCGAGTCCAGTTCTCCCAGTCCCGGTTGCGGATCAGCAGGAGCACCGGAGATCCCATCGTCAGCCCGTGCCGGACGCCTCCCAGAATCTCCGCTCGGTCCTGCTCGATCGACATCCGAGCGCCCCGCCCGTAGCCGCGCTGCCGCCTGGCGAGATCGGCCGCAATCGACTCAGCCCCCACGGTGACCCCAGCCGGCAGCCCCTCGAGGGTGACGCTCAGTGCTGGGCCGTGCGACTCACCGGCCGTGAGGAACCGGAACATCACGCGGCCGGTCCGCTGCCCCGGGACACCATGGCGCTACCGATCCGGGAGAGTCAGCCCGGCTCGGTCGTGGAACCGCTGCCGGCTGCCACTCCCTCCGCCGGTCGCTGATCCTCTGCGGCCTGCTCCGGCGGCTCAGCGGCCTCTGCCGGCGCCTCAGCGTCCCCCGCCGTCGTACCGCCCCTGTCGCTGATCGCCTCCTCGAGCCGCTCGCGCATCAGATCCATCGGTGCCTGGCGGCCCGTCCAGAGCTCGAACGCGGCTGCTCCCTGGTGCAGCAGCATCAGCTCGCCGTTCATCGTTGCTGCGGCATCGGCGCGCTTGGCCTCCCGCAGGAGCCGGGTCTCGCGGGGCGAATAGATCAGGTCGAGCACGAGCAGCTCGGGAGGAAGGAGCTCCGTGGGGATGGGCGTCTCGTCGGAGCTGAGCCCGACAGCCGTGGCATTGATCAGCACCTTCGTCTTGGAAAGCTCAGCCTCGATCACCGACTCGTGCCAGGGCATGGCGCGCAGCTCCATGTGCGCCGCGCTGCGGCCGAAATGGCGCACCAGGCCCTCCGCTCGGTGGAGGTGCCGGTTGAAGACGACCACCC
This sequence comes from Chloroflexota bacterium, assembly GCA_013815585.1. Classification (GTDB taxonomy): domain Bacteria; phylum Chloroflexota; class Limnocylindria; order Limnocylindrales; family CSP1-4; genus JACDFU01. The sequence goes on along the minus strand of JACDFU010000030.1, from coordinate 11,321 downwards.
GCTGGAACCCCTCGGTGATGAGGGCGTGAACGACTGCCCGGGCGCCGCCGCCCGCGCCGAGGATGACCGCCGCCCGCGGCATCTTCTGCCGACCGACGAGGGCATCGAGTGCCTTCCTGAAGGCAGGCACGTCCGTGTTGTGTCCGACCAGCCGCTTCCCCTCGCGAGTGATCGTGTTGACCGCGCCCGTCTGCTGCGCGTCCTCGGTCAGCCGATCAACCATCGCCGCCGCCCGCTCCTTGTGCGGGATGGTCACGTTCGCGCCGAGGAACTCGTCGTTTCTCAGGTCAGCAATGGCTGCCGGAAGCTCGATCACGGTGCGGTCCAGGAGCTCGTACTTCGCGTCGATGCCGACCTCGTCAAAGGCCGCCTGCTGCATCTGCCCGGAGAGGGAATGGGCCACTGGGTGTCCGATGAGTACGACTCGCTTGCTCATGAATGCAGCCTTTCGAGGTCGGCGAAGAAGCCGGGATGGGATACGTCGACGGAACCGGCCCCGGAGATGACCGTTCCCCCTGGAGCCAGGAGCCCGGCCACCGCCCAGGTCATGGCGAGACGATGATCCCCCAACGCTTTGAGGTCGGTGCCCACCAGGCCGCCAGGCCTGCCATCGATGGTGAGGTCGTCGCCTTCGACCTCGACCGGCACCCCAAGCGCCGCCAGGCCGACGGCCATGCCCCCGAGGCGGTCGCTCTCCTTGTGACGGAGCTCCGTGGCGCCGCGGATCACGGTTCGGCCGCGGGCGGCCGCTGCAGCCAGGCAGAGAATGGGGATCTCGTCGATCGCCCCGGCCACGTCCCTCGGCCCGAGGTCGATCCCGCGCAGGTCGCTGGAGCGCACGGTCACGTTGGCCGCGGGCTCGGCGCCCTGAGCTGGCAGGGTTCGCTCGTCGAGGTCGGCGCCCATCCTTCGGAGGATGTCGAGCACCGCCCGGCGCGTGGGATTGACCCCGACCCCTTCGATGGTGACCTCGGCGTCCGGATGAGCGGCGCCGGCGACGAGGAAGAAGGCAGCAGCCGATAGGTCACCCGGAACTCGCTCGTCCATCGCTCGTACCGGCATCATGCCCTCCACGCTGACTGCCCGTTCACCCTCGTTGCCTTGCCGGACCTCGATCCGCACCCCCCGTGACCCGAGCATGCGCTCCGTGTGGTCCCGGGTGGCGACCGACTCGCGAACCGTCGTCGTCCCCTCGGCGACGAGAGCGGCAAGCAGGATCGCGGACTTGACCTGGGCGCTCGGCACCCGCGTCGTGTAGTCGATCGGACGGAGACGGCTGCGACCGTGAACGCTGAGCGGCGGGACGGTATCAGCCTCCCGGGCGCTCAAGCCGGCCCCCATCGAACGCAGCGGCTCGATGATACGAGCGACCGGCCGGCGCCGCAACGAAGCGTCGCCGTCCAGGAGGGCCTGGAGTGACGTTCCCGCCAGGACCCCGGCCAGCAACCGAAGTGTCGTGCCGGAATTGCCGCAGTCCAGGATCTGGCCCGGCTCCAGGCGGAGCCCCGCGCGACCGGGTGAACGAATGCGCCGATCGATCCGCCCCCCAGGTGCTTCGCCCAGCCGCTCGATGCGGACGCCAAGGGCCGTGAGGCACGCCGCCGTGGAGTTGCAATCGAGCCCGTCCGAGCCACCTTCGACCAGCGACTGACCCTCGGCCAGGGCGCCGATCAGCAGCGCCCGGTGCGTGATCGACTTGTCGCCCGGGACACGCAATCGACCGCGCAGCCGTGGGGAGGGACGCACGACGGCTCGGCCGCCGCCTCCAGCCTCCACCGTCGGTGGCCCCGTCGCCGTGCCAATCCCGGGAGCGCTCAATGCCTGCCGCCCCCGACGCCTAATGCCGTCCCGGCCGGCACGGGATCCCGGCCCTGGCCCCGCACCTGCTCGTGGATCGGGCGCAGGGTCTGCATCAGGTCACGAAACTGCTCGAGGGTGAGGGACTGCTCGCCGTCGGAGAGCGCCTCGTCTGGCCGTGGGTGGACCTCGACCATCACGCCATCAGCTCCGGCCGCCGCGCCCGCCAACGCCATCGGCTTGACCAGCCAGCGTTTGCCGGTCGCATGGGACGGGTCGACGACCACCGGCAGGTGCGTCAGGTGGTGGAGGAGGGGAATGGCCGCCAGGTCGAGCGTGTTGCGCGTATACGTCTCGAAGGTCCGGATCCCGCGCTCACACAGGATCACGTTCGGGTTGCCAGAGCTGACGATGTACTCGGCGGCCATCAGCCATTCCTCGATGGTGGCGCCGTAGCCCCGCTTGAGCATGACGGGCTTCTCGATCCGGCCCACTGCCGTGAGCAGCGAGTAGTTCTGCATGTTGCGCGTGCCGATCTGGAGGATGTCGGCGTAACGGTTTACGACCTCGACCTGGCTTGGGTCCATCACCTCGGTCACCACGGGCAGCCCGGTCGCTTCGCCCGCCTCGGCGAGATACCGAAGGGCCTCAACTCCGAGGCCCTGGAAGCTGTACGGGCTCGTGCGCGGCTTGAAGGCTCCGCCGCGCAGGATCGACGCACCGGCTTCGGCGACCGCTTCGGCCGTCTCCATCAGTTGCTCGCGGCTCTCGACCGAGCAGGGGCCCGCCATGACGGCGATCGAGCCATCGCCGATCGCGACCTCACCCACCTGGACGACCGTGTCGGCAGGGTGGAACTCGCGGCTGGTCAGCTTGAACGGGCGGCTGATGGGGGTGACGGATTCGACGCCCGGCAGCGCGGACAGGCGGCTCATCAGCACGTCGCGCCGGGGGCCGACCTCGCCGACGAGCGCGATGAGCAGGCGCTCCTCGCCCCGGCTGTCATGCGGCTGGAGCCCCTCTTCGATGATGTGGCTCTTGACCGCGTTGATCTCGGCTTCGCTGGCGTTGACTGACATGACGACGAACATCTGCTGGTGACGATGCCTTTCCTGGTGGGCCGCAGTGCCCGCGGAAAACAAAAAAGCAGAGGTCATCGACCTCTGCTTCACCCGGCACGACCCGCCCCGCGGGTCAAACCCGTGGGTCAGCGTGCCGGGCGGCGATAAAACCAGAAGCGGTTCACGGCTCTTGGACACTATCCCCTCGGCCGCGGGGTGTCAACGAAGGCCCGGGCGCCGCCACGAACCCTCAACCATCCGCCAGGCCGACGTTTCACTCACCTACCCACCCCAGTGCTGTCAGCGGCCGCTCAGCGGCCGGCAGACCGATCTTTCCTTCACCTACCCAACCCAGTGCTGTTAGACGATCGGCCGCCCGTCCTCAAGAGCCGCTTTCCATCAGCTAGTCATGGGGGTGCTATCTGAAGGCTGCCAGGCGGTTCCGGGTGGGGCCGAGGTGAAAAGAAGTCCAGGGGGATGATCGAATAGCACTGGCACGAATATCTGAGTGAAAAGACTCGCACCGCCATTGCCGCGCGGTCACGTTCTCGCCTGGGTCCTAATCGGCGCGGGCTCGACGCAGGCCTAAGACCGCCTCGCGCTCCAGACGGCGTTGTCCCAGCCCTCGGCAAGCAAGCGCAGCGACCACACGCCTAGCTCGGGCACCTGCGAGCCGGTCAGTCGGCGCACGAGCGCGTCGTCGAGCGACACTCCCGCCCTCCATGCCCCCGACCCGTCGCGGCTCGTCATGGGCGCCCGCCTCCGAGCTGCTGACTGCTCGGCGTCAGGCCTCGAGCTGGCCATGCGTTTGAGACGTCCCAGCGCCGCGGGATTCATCGATCGTACGCTTCAGCCATGGGAGCCAACGTGCGCTACGAGCTGCGGCCCGGGCTTGACAGCCGACAACTCGATGCCCTCTTCGCGGCCGCCTGGGGCTCAACGAAACCGGGCTACGGGGCCGTCTTCGGCCACAGTTTCACGTGGGTGGCCGCATGGGAGGGCGACGAACTTGTCGGCTTCGTGAACGTGGCCTGGGACGGTGACGCGCACTTTTTCCTGCTCGACACGACCGTGCATCCCGACCGGCAGCGCCGAGGCATCGGGCGGCGGCTGGTCGACGAAGCGATCGCGGCCTGTCGCGGTCACGGCGAGTGGCTCCACGTCGATGCAGACGCCGAGCTCATGACCGGCTTCTACGAGCGCTGCGGCTTCCAGCCCACCCCCGCCGGGCTGATCGATCTCACCAGGTCGGGCTGAGGGCGCCTGCTAGAATCCCGGCGCGTTTGGCAACGGAGAGGTCGCATAGAGGCCTAGTGCGACGGTTTGCTAAACCGTTGAGTGGGGTAACCTGCTCCGAGGGTTCGAATCCCTCCCTCTCCGCCAGCAAACCACGGCTGACCGTCAGCCATCCGGGGCCCGACCCGCCCCTCCGCGCGCGCCCGTAGCTCAGTGGATAGAGCGTTAGGTTGCGGACCTAAAGGTCGTGGGTTCGAGTCCCGCCGGGCGCGCCACCTTGGACACGTGAAACGACCCTCGGAACGGATCCGAGGGTCGTTCGCCTTCGGTTTGACGGGGCCTTGGCCGGGCCGACGCTCGCCTCATGCCCATTCGGTGGCTAGCCGGACCCCCAAACACAACGTCCGGTCAGCCGAATCGAGCCTTATCGGCCCACAGCTGCCAGGGTGCTCGCTTGATGCGCATCTCGGCCGACAAGCGTCGGGGTCCAGCCCGGGTCCACCCGTTTACGGGATCCACCGCCGCGTAATGATCATCAGGTGAGCACTGGCCGACGCAACGGCCCGCCGCCTCCCCGAAGTCAGCCGGCCCCCTGGTGCTGGGACTCCCCCGTTGCGCTCCGCCGCGCCAGCCTACCCTCGTCGCCTGCGCTAGCTGATCCGCTCGCGCCCGAGGCGGCCGAGTGCGACGAAGAACGCCATTGCCCCGAGCAGCAGCAGCGCCAGCGGGAGTCCTGCTGGGCCGCCCCCGGGCTGACCAGCGCTGACCGTGGAAGTGTCCGGCTGCGTGCTGGCGGCGGCACTCGGCTCGGCAGCTGCCGCCTCGACCACGATCGTCCCGCGCATGCCGACGTGGGGCTTGCAGAAGTACTCGAACGTGCCGGCCGTGTCAAAGGTGACCTCAGCGGTCTTGCCGCCGCCCAGAATGAAGCCCGTGTCGAACGAGCCGTCAAGATCCGTTGCAGTGTGAGCATCGGGGTCCATGTTCTTCCAGGTCACGGTGTCGCCCACCTGGACGGTCACGCTGTCTGGCTTGAACAGGAAGGCCTGGATCGTCACTATCTGATCCTCCGCTGCCACGGGACCGACTCCCGCGAACAACGACAAGGCCAAAGCCACCAGTGCGGGAATCAGCCGTCGGTGACGTGCGCTTCTCATCGATGAGCCTCCTCGAGCAGCTGTCGATCCGGGTTCGCGAGCCGTCCAGGTCCGCCGCCTCGACATGGGGCACGGTAAGCCCTGCCAGCCCCGATGAGATGACAGAAAGATGAGATTCCAGTGGGGCGTGAGAGAGCTCGATGCCCGGAGCCCATCGCCCAGATCTCGGGCTGTCGGGGCCCTGCCGGCGGTCAGGCCGTGACGAGCGAGCGCTCCAGCAGCAGGGGATGGCCAAGGCGGTCGGCGTAGTTGGGGCGGTAGCGGTTGAGGTTGTACATCGAGTCCACGTCCACGCGTCGAGAGCCCAGGGCCGGGTCGGGCAGGGGAGCATGGGCGTACTTGCCGTCCTGGATCGCGACCATGCGCCCGCGCACGCCGTCGCGCAGGAGGTCCATGGCCACGTTGGCGAAGGTGATCGCGATCATCGTGTCGAGCGAGTCCGGTTCGCCGCTGCGCAGGTCGTAGGTGAGTTCGCTGAACACGGTCTCCTCGCCGGTGCGGCGGCGGATCTCGTCGGCCAGCACCTCGCCGATGTTCGCCTTGTGCCGGTGGCCGTAGGCGTCGGCCTCGCCCCACTCGGCGATCGAGCCGCCCTGCCACATGGCGCCCTCCGCAGCGATGACGAACGCGTACCGACTCGGGTTTTTGCGCTTGTCTTCGGCCAGCAGCGCGCAGAGGTGATCGAGGTCGAAGGGAAACTCGGGAATGAGGCAGCGTGCCGCCGTCACGTACGCCGTGTAGAGAGCCGTGTAGCCGCAGTCGCGACCAAAGATCCTGAAGACGCCGATCCGCTCGTGGGAGCCGAGCGTCGTGCGCTGGCGGTTGATCAGCTCCTTCGCGCGAGTGATCGCGCTTGAGAAGCCCACGCAGTACTCGGTGCCCTGGACGTCGTTGTCCATCGTCTTGGGGATGCCGATGACAGGAAAGCCGGCCTGGTCGAGCGCATGAGCGAAGCTCAGCGTGTCGTCCCCGCCGATCGTGACCAGATCGTCCAAGCCGAGGCGCTCGAGGTTCTCGAGCACAACCGGTGTCAGGTCGTAGATGCCGTCGCCGGTCTCGAGGCCCGGCAGCCGCTCGATGGGCAGGTGATCTGGGAGGGCGGCCCGGCGCATCTTGCGTGGGTTGGTGCGCGAGGTGTGCAGGATCGTCCCGCCGGTTCGATCGATCGCCCGGGTGTCGTCCCGGTCGAGGCGCCTGACGTAGTCTCCGTCCAGCTCCCGGCTCGGGCGCATGTGCGTCAGGCCCTGCCAGCCGCGGCGGATTCCGAGCGCTTCATAACCCAGCTCAGCCGAGCGATAGACGACGCCCTTGATGACCGAATTGAGACCCGGCACGTCTCCGCCGCCGGTCAGGATCCCGATCCGCTTCAAGCCCATGGCGTCATCGTAGAACGATCGACTACGATGCGGCCGATGCATTACGAGCTCTTCATGGGCGCCGCCCTGGCCGAGGCGCGCGGTGCCGCGCGACGCGGCGAGCGCCCGGAGGGAGCGGTCGCCGTCCTCGACGAGGCGATGGTCGCGAGCGGCCAGGAGGAGGTCATCAGCAGCGGTGACCCGACCGCGCATGCTGTCGTGGTCACGCTCCGCGAAGCCGCCCAGCGGCTTGGTCGGCACTCACTCCGGGGCCTGACGGTTTTCTCGGCCGTGGAGCCGTGCGCGATGTGCGTCGGCGCGCTCCTTGAAAGCGATGTCGACGGGCTGGTCTATGCACTCGCCGACCCGACCTCAGGCGCCGCCGGCTCGGCCATTCAGCTCGCCGATACACACATGCTTCGCCGTCGACTCAACGTCGTCTCGGGCATCCTGCAGGACGACGCCGCGGACCTGCGCGACGAGCACTCCCGGGCACTGGTAGGCGGGGCCGTCGCGCGTCGGCGCTGATGGCCGCTGCCAAGCGCTCGGGCGGAAGACCTCTGCTAACCTCTCGCGCGGAGAGGTGTCCGAGTGGTTGAAGGTGCCGCTCTCGAAAAGCGGTGTGCGAAAGCACCGTGGGTTCGAATCCCACCCTCTCCGCCAGTTCTCCCTCGACTGCGGGACCTCCGCCGACCATGTCGACGCCCGGATCTCGCCGCACCGGAGAGGTCGCCTAGAGGCCTAGGGCGCCGCACTGGAAATGCGGTATGGGGCAACCCATCGCGGGTTCGAATCCCGCCCTCTCCGCCAGCATCCCCATCCATGCGCGTCACACCGCCGCCGTGCCGCGGTGGCCCGTCTCCGACCTGCGCAACAGTCCGCCCACGACTAGCCCGGGCAAACACGAGGACGTCGAATCCTGGGGCGCGCTATCATCCGTGCGCCGTGCTAGGCGGGGAACTAGCGGTGCCCTGTACCTGCAATCCGCTCCAGCAGGGCTGAATTCCCACCCGAGGCCCGCGCCCGCGGACGCTGTCGGGGTGATCGACGTTGAGGATCGGGTCCCGCGCAGCGGCGACGCGTGAACCTCGTCAGGTCCGGAAGGAAGCAGCGATAAGCGCTGTTCGCCGGGTGCCGCGGACTGGCCTGGTCCGAGCCGATCGCCTCGAAGGGCACGCGAGCGTCCCGGTCGACGATGGGTGCACGGCAAATCCGCTCGCGGGCCATAATCGCCCCTCGATGTCCTCCGCGGTCCAGGCCCTGACCGACGCTCCCTCCGTTGCGCCCCACCAGGCGATCTATCGGCGCTGGCGCGCGCAGACGTTCAGCCAGATCGTCGGGCAGGCGGCAGTGGTGACCACGCTCCGCAACGGCGTCCGGCTCGAGCGGGTCGCGCACGGGCTCCTCTTCGTGGGCCCCAGGGGCACGGGCAAGACCTCGATGGCCCGCATCGTCGCCAAGGCGGTCAACTGCACCGACCTGCGCGACGGCGATCCCTGTGACACCTGCCCCTCCTGCACCTCCATCCGCGACGGGCGCGCGCTCGACGTGGTGGAGATGGACGCCGCCTCGAACAACCGCGTCGACGACATGCGCGAGCTCCTCCCACGTGTCTACACCGCACCCTCGGACCTGCGCCGCAAGGTCTTCATCGTCGATGAGGTCCAGCGCATCAAGGAGGGCTGGGACGTGCTCCTCAAGACGCTCGAGGAGCCGCCCGATGACGTCGTCTTCATCTTCTGCACGACCAACCCGGCCGGCATCCGGCCGGCCGTCGTCTCCCGGCTGCAGCGCTATACCTTCCGACCACTGACGATCCCCGAGATCACCGGCAAGCTCGGCCGGATCCTGGAGGGCGAGGGCAGGACCGCCGAACCGGCCGCTGTCGCCCTGGTCGCTGAGCTTGCCGCCGGCGGCATGCGCGATGCCGAGTCGATGCTCGACCAGTTGCTCTCCACGGCGTCAGATCCGCTGACGCTGGCGGACGTTCGAGACCTACTCGGCCTGGCAGACACGGCCGCGGTCGACACGTTCGTCGACGCCCTCGCCGGGATCGATCCGCTGGCGGGCATCGCGGTGCTGGAAGCGCTGGAGGAGAACGGCCGGGACCTCGTCGCATTTGCCGACCAGGTGGTTGCTCGCCTGCGCGAGGCGCTCGTTTCGCGTCTGCGTGGTGATCCGGGCCCGACCTCCGGCACATCCGGTCCGAGCGCGGCGGCATTGGCCCAGGCGGCCCGCAGGCTGAGCGCGCTGGACACCGCGCGCGTCGGAGCCGGCGGCTATCGCTTCCAGCTGGAGCTCGCTGTCCTCCAGACGACAACAGTCCAGTCGACACCCGCCGACAGGCCCACATCCGAGCGATCCCCATCCGAGCGGCCCATATCCGACCCCGAACCGGTCTCGGCAGAGAGCTCGCCCCCCGAAATCGCGCCGGCGCAGACCAACCCCCTGCCCGACCTTGCGCCCGCGCAGCCAAACGGCCGACCTCGGCCGGCCGATTCTCCGGTCGACGCACCCCGCACGCTGCCAACGCCGGCCCAGACCCCCGAGCCACCCGCGCCCGCAGCGGCCGGTTCTCCCCTCGATCAGTTGCGGCGGTCATGGCCGGATGTGGTGGCCCACGTGGCGCGCAACCCGGCCAACCGGCCGCTGATCACCGCGTGTCGGCCCGTCGAGGTCGAGGGGCATGTGGTAGTCCTCGGCTTTCCCGAGGACCAGGCGTTCCTGCGCGATATCGCCGAGCGCAAGCGGACCGCCCTCGAGGAGGCCGTCCAGCTCGTCCTCGGGCCGGCGTATGGCGTGCGCTGCATCGCCACGAACCTCGAAGCGCTGCCGCCGCTGCCGGAGGCTGAGACGATTGACCTGGTCGAGCACGCTCGGCGGATTTTCGGAGGCGACATCGCGGATGTCGCCGAGGTCAGCTAGGGAGGGCCGGATGGGCTTAGGGAACCTGGCCAAGATGGCCAAACAGATGCAGGCCGAGATGGCACGGGTCCAGGCGGAGCTGGAGATATTGACGCTCGAAGGAACGGCTGGCGGCGGCGCTGTCAAGGCGATCGTCACCGGCAAGCAGGAGGTTGTCTCGGTCACGATCGATCCATCGGTTGTCGATCCCACGGATGTGGAGATGCTTCAGGATCTCGTGACCGCGGCCGTGAACGACGCCCTCCGGTCGGCCCGCGATACGGCGGAGCAGAAGCTGGCGGCGGTCACGGGCGGCATGACCATTCCCGGCCTTGGCTAGCGGGTGAGCGCGCTCGTCGAGCCCGTCGCGCGACTGATCGAGGCCTTTGCTCGCCTGCCGGGGATCGGGCCCAAGACCGCACAGCGCCTGACCTTTCACCTGCTTCGCGCGCCCGAGTCGGAGGCGCGAACCCTCGCCGCCGCCCTCGTCGCCGTTCGCGATGAGGTGGTCTTCTGCCGGACCTGCTTCAACATCAGTGCCGGCCCGGAGTGCCCCATCTGCCTCGACCCCGCACGCGACGACGAACGGTTGTGCGTGGTGGAGGAGCCGCTCGACGTCCTCGCGTTGGAGCGGACCAGAGCGTTTCGCGGCCGCTATCACGTGCTCCACGGCGCGATCTCCCCGATCGACGGGATCGGACCCGACCGCCTCCGGATCCGGGAGCTGCTCGATCGGGCAGGCGAGCGGGCCTCGGTAGGCCAGCCGTTCCAGGAGATCATCCTTGCCACGAACCCGACCCTCGAGGGAGAAGCCACGGCGATGTACCTGGCCGAGCGCCTTGACGGGCAGGTTCAATCGGTGACCAGGATCGCGCGCGGCCTGCCGGTGGGCGGCGACCTGGAGTACGCCGATGAGGTGACGCTTGTCCGGTCGCTTCAGGGACGACGTGCCTTCGATGCTCCACTGGAGCGATGAGCAACCTGCTCGGCGAGATTGCCCTGCGCCTGGCAAAGGCGGGAGCGGCCGGCATTCTCGGAGCGATCGTCTACGCCATTGCGACCGGACCCCTTGAGGAGCCTGGTTCGATCGGACTGGCGCTGCTCAGTTGGCTGTCCGGAGCGGCCTTCATCCTGCTGATCCAGGAAGGCCCGATCTAGCTCTCGCTGCAGCCGGAATGCCTCGCGTCAAGCCGCTCGCGGCCTGCGTCCGGCGTTTGACAACCGCCGTCCCTGGCCCTACGATGCCGTTTCTGCGTTTGGGCGCCATGCCCACGACGCGGCCCCTTCGGGGGTCACTCCCGAGGCCGGGTTTCCCGGGCACGGGGGTTGACAATCGGTCAAGCATCCCCCCACAATGGCGCGTTGCGCTCGACTTCGTCTTGTGTGACGTCGGGGGAACGCTGCACCTTAACAAGTGAAGAGTGGCAGGTAATTCGGATTTGTGCGAGCGGGTCAAACCCCGTACATGAAGTCGAGCGCAAGCTCGATTTCTCTTTGTCGGAGAGTTTGATCCTGGCTCAGGATAAACGCTGGCGGCGTGCATGAGACATGCAAGTCGAACGAGTGACTCGGGCTTGCTCGAGTCGCTAGTGGCGGACGGCTGAGTAACGCGTAGGTGACCTGCCCCGAAGTGGGGAATAACTGCCCGAAAGGGTGGCTAATACCGCATGTGGTCGCACATTCAATTGTGCGAGTAAAGCCGCAAGGCGCTTCGGGAGGGGCCTGCGTCCGATTAGCTCGTTGGTGGGGTAACGGCTCACCAAGGCGACGATCGGTAGGTGGTCTGAGAGGACGATCACCCAGACTGGGAC
>JACDFU010000029.1 GCA_013815585.1 Chloroflexota bacterium | reverse complement strand
CCGCGCAACTGGGACCACGACGATACCGCCTGAGCCGATCAGGACCCCACGACACGAAGGAGGAATGCAATGGCGCACATCGCACGGACGATCGAGATCGACGATAACTTTGCCCTGTTTCGCTCGCGTTCCCACGCTGGTAGCCCGCCCAGTCGAATCCCGGGCACGGAAGACGCGAAGACCATGAGACGCGTCATCAGTGCTGGCCCCCGATGGTGCCGCGCTGGAGCATGCTAAGACAACTGCGAGAGGCTGGCCAGGCGCCCGTCCCGGCGCTTGGCGCGGTTGGCGGCCGTCAGCTGCCGGGCGGCCGGTAGGTCGGCGAGAGCTTCGTCGCGGCGTCCACCTCCTCGGGGGTGAGGAGCACGATCGTCCGGGTCCCGAGGGCGCCGGAGGCCGCTGCAGTGAGCGCGCCAGCAGCGGCCGCGGCGTTGCCCGGCAGGTCGGCGATCAGGTAGAAGTCGTCGCCCCCGAACGCGAAGTAGTACGCCTCGACCGTCCCGCCGAGCGAGGCGATGAGCTTGTCGGTGGCCGCTCGTCGGCCGGTCCCGCCTTCCTCGAGGACGCCCCGGGCACCCTCCGCGGTGTAGCTGCCGGTGAACAGGTACTTGGGCATGGCGCCCCTCCTGCCGCGGGGCATCCGATGGGACACGCTCGGGCCGCGGTCTGCTCAGCGTAGCCCCGGGGTATCGGGTGTCAATCACGACGACGCCGCTTCGAATCGATGGCCTCGATCAACCGGCCATCTCGCTCGGCATCTTGCACAACTTCGGGGAGGATCGGCCGCTCGCCACGCAGCGGGCGATCGTCCGCCGCGCCTTCGACCTGGGTGTCCACCCGTTTCGACCTACCCAACAACGACGGCCCGCCATGCCGTTCGGCTGAGGAGAACTCGGTCGGATCCTCTGCCGCGCGGACGCGAAGCCGGGCTGCGCCAGCGATCGACCTGGACCGCGGCGACTGCCACACGATTCGGCACTCGGTGCGCGGGTGACTCGCCGCATTCGCCACCGGTGGGCGGGTCAGGCTACAGTTGCTGAGCGCGAGCGGCATTGATCGACGGAGGCACACGTGCCAACGCACCGCGTCCTGATACTCGGCGGAGGCTTTGGCGGGATCGCCGCCGCGGTCGCCCTTCGCGAACGGCTGGATCCGACCGACGAGATCGTCCTCATCGACCGTCGGACGACGTTCATCATGGGCCTCCGCAAGAACTGGGCGGTGCTGGACGCACGCGCCCTGAGCGAAGGCGAACGGCCGCTGGCGCGCCTCGCCGAACGTGGGATCCGAGTCGTCCGTGGGACCATCGACGCGATCCACCCGGCCGAACGTGCCGTGGAGGTCGATGGGGAACGCTGGGACTGCGACGCGCTCGTTGTCGCGCTGGGCGCGGAGCGGGATCCGGACCGCGTCGAGGGATTCCGCCAGAGGGCCATCGACATCTACGACGTGACCCAGGGCGACCGAGCGAGAACGGCGATCGAGGCGTTCGCCGGCGGGCGGCTCGTGATCGGGATCTTCGGCGTACCGTACCCGTGCCCGCCCGCGCCGTTCGAGCTGGCGATGCTCATCGATGAGCGGCTTCACGTCCGCGGGATCCGCGGCGCGGTCGAGGTCTTCAGCCCGCTTCCGCTCAGCCTGCCGATCCTGGGCCAGGCCGGTTGCGGCTCGTTTGAATCCCGCCTGGAGGGCGCGGGCATCGGCTTCCTGCGCAACCATCAGGCCACGGCCGTCGAGGACGGCGCGGTCGTCTTCGGCGAGACGCGGCGGCCGTTCGACCTGCTCCTTGGCGTTTCGCCACACCGAGTCCCGACGGCAGTGGCGGCGTCAGGGCTGACCGGGGGCGGACCGTGGGTCAAGGTGAACCCGCGGACGCTCGAGACTGGCCAGCAGGGCGTCTACGCGATCGGCGACGTGACCGCCCTGCCGCTCGCCAACGGCCAGATGCTCCCGAAGGCGGGCGCGTTCGCCCACGCCCAAGGCGAGGTCGTCGCCGCCCGGATCGCCGCAACCATTGGCGGCGCCCAGCCCACGGCGACGTTCGCCGGCGACGGGGCGTGCTTCCTCGAAACCGGCGGTGGGATGGCGGCCATGGTGACCGGGGGCTTCCTGGCCGACCCGCCGGCCGTCCGCTTGACCGATTCCTCGCCCGAGCACTTCGCGGCGAAGCAGTCGTTCGAGCGAGAGCGGCTGGAGGCGTGGTTCGGCGCGTAAGGCGCGGGCGGTCGGTCACGAACGAAGCCGGCCCGGTCGAAGGACACGTCGGGCAGACACCGGAGTTGCGCGAGCTCCCGCTCGGCAAGGCGGGCGTGCGGCGGATTGCCGACCGGGCCGCGCTGGACCTTCCAACGGATCTCCTAGTGACCGTCGCTCAGTGGATGGGTGAAGTCGACGAGCCGCCAGAGGAGGCTTCGGCCTGGTCGGCCGGAAGGCCGGCAACCTCGAGAACGAGTCCGATCATCGAAGCCGACGACGCCGCGGCGCTTCCGGTTCTGGGCGTCACGCTCCTCCGGCGATAGAGTCGGTGTCGTCGAAGTCGACCGGTCGTCGAACCGGCTCTTGTGGACGAGCAGGCCATCGACGATCGCAGCGCCGATGATCTGGCCGATGTAAGGGCTCGAGTTTGGCCGCGTCACCTCGGTAGCGGTGCGCCACTCTTCGGGTGGAACCGGACGGGTCATCACCCGTAGCCGGACCTCCGCGCCACGCGGCGCGTCCTCGAGAGCACCGGCCAGTCGGTGGAGGACTCGGGCTTCCGGGCGCGCGATCTCACGCAGCGGCCAGGTCGAGGATGACGCGAGACGAGCCAGCGCAACGGCGGACGCCGGCCGACTGGCCGGCTTGCCGACGTCCACCACCGTCCGGGGCAGAGCGTCCGGAGCGCGTTCTCGGCGAGTCCCGCACCTGGCGGTTGGTGACGAGTTCCCAGCGGACCTCGTCCTCCCGATGGACGAGTCGGAGCTCGATCGACGGCCAGCCGACACGGCAGGCGTCGAACCCGCGGCGTTGGCGCGGATGCAGCGTCCCGGATGAGCTCGACCGACAGCTCAGGGTCAGGAGTCAGACCGGCCGCTGGCGAGATGACGAGGCTGACGGCCTCCTGTAGGCCCGCTGCCTGGCACGACGGACCACTGGTGGCCCGATTTTCGCGGCTCCGTAGGCCGCGAACACGGTCGCTACCCGGCTGCACGAGCCCCGTCAGATCGGGCAAGCGAAGCGGGATCAGCAGCCCCGTCATGGGAGCTCCTCCCGAGAGACCGCCAGTCTTCGGAGGAGTACCGACACGGAGCCGCCCGCAGGGCCCTCACGGACCAAGTGGCGGTAACCCAGAAGGATGAAAACCCTGCCCATCACGCTAGCCCGCATGCGGCCGGTGAGAAGGGGGTTTAAGTGTATTGTTGGTGCTGGACGCACCTCCGGCCCTATTGCGACTGTCAATTCGGACGAATGGGCGCAGCGCCTCGGGCAGGGCACGACTCAATCGATCAGCACTCGTCTCTGGAGTGTTGAGTGGAGCCATGACGCCGAGTGTAGGTCTATGGAACCCGACCTTCGGCCTTCGAGATAGACCCGGTCCCCGGGGTGGCAGCTTCCGCCCCGCGGATGTCTTCGCCTGTGATCCCTACTTCGCCGTGGCCTCCAGCCGGTCGGCCATACTCGCGAAACCTGGCACCTTCGATCGACGTGGAGCGCCCAACCACGAGTCGCGGGACTCGCCCGTCTGGGCGTGAGTCGGCTCGTCGAGGGCGGGCTCACGAAACAATGGAGGAGGTTCGCGCCTGTCGCAATGCTCGTCGGCCATGGGGCGTCAGTCTCTCACGTGCCAGGCTACGGATGCCCGCTGTCGCCGGCCATTTTGCCTCCAGGTCGCGGTCAACGGGCCTACCAGGCCCCACTTTGCGGCGGCCTATTTGCTCACAGGCGGAGATCTCGGATCGCGGCGGCGGCTGTGGTGGCCGCCCACGCCGCGCGGGCGGCCGTGAACTCCGTTCGAACGTCCGAGCGTCCCCCTGATTTGCGGCGTGGTGCCAAGAAGAAGGGGTAGTTGCGACTCGGGTTGTGGGCGATCCGGTTTCGATATCCCGCGAGCCGGCTGACCGCATGACCGGTCCCCTCGCCGAGACTCGGAGTTGTGCCGGTGATCGTCTTGACGGCTGCCTGCCACTTGCGTGCGAGTTCCTCGTCCTGAATCGCGTCGAGAAAACCGGGCGTTGTCGTCTCAGCAGCCCAATGAGTGGCGGTCTCGATGGCAATCGCCGCCGCCAGAATGGCCATGCACGCCTCCTGAAGCTCGCGGTTGGGATCGGTGCCGGCAGCGGCCGAGGCTCTTTCCGCACACTCCCGCGCGGCTTGGAGGAGGACCGGATGCAAGGGTGTTGCGATCTTGGCATCCACGTGATCCTCGAACAGCACGGAGTCTCCGAAGGTCCCGGTCGCCTCGCGCGGCTCGTCGGGCGGCCAGTCGATGCCCATGTTCTCGGCTCCAGTGCGAGGGCCGCCTTCCGGCCAATGGAGTTCGATCTCGGCCGGTACTGAGATCGACCGGGCGCTGCGTGCGCCATTGAGGAGCGCCCGATGCAGCAAATCAGGTATGGGCTCGATCGGGAGTTATGTGCTCTTGGATTTCCGGCCGATTGAGCCTATAAGTCACCGGATTCGTGCGTGGTTCCCACTCGGGGAAAGCACACCGGATAGATCCGGAGGCTTATGAGTTCCCTGCTCTACCACTGAGCTACTTCGCCGTGGTGGTCAAGCTTGCCGAGCGTGGCGGACGTCGACAACCGCCGCGATGCAGCGCATAACTGTCCAAGAGCACATACCCCTATCACCTGGTCGAATCGGAGCGGGCGGATCGATCGACTGGGGGATCAGTCCGTCTGGCGCGGGTGGCCGACTTTCGCGAGCGTTAGGTGCACGACGCGCCGATCGTCGTCGATGCAGTACCAGATCCGCCCGGCGCCAGTGATCTCGTATTGCCACTGGTCGAGGAGTCGCCCGCCAACTGATCGGGTCGCGAAATCGCCCTTGAGAGGGTGCTGCCGCTGGCTCCGAGCTCGCGGATCCGCGCGCAACGCCGTCCAGGCTGCTAACGCCGGCCCCGGCGCCTGCGAGCACAGCTGCTCCCAGCCCTCAACCGCGCTGCTGTCTCCATACCGCAGGTCCCACTCGCCCGGCCCTGGCGGCGGCGCGACGCGGTCGCCGCGCTTGGGCATCGCTCAGCCGGCGGGCGGAGCGGCCACTCGCTCGCCATCGCCGGCAAGCGGCCGCCTGAGCTCGGCCGCCAGCTCGGGATCGGCGTAGATCACGGCGGTCGCCTGCCATTCCCGCAGAAGCTGAGCAAGAGGCATCATGACTCCCAGTTCGGCGGCAGCCTCCGCTGTGCGGAAGAACTCGGCCAGGAACTCCTGCCGCCGCTGTGTCGGCAGGAACGAAAGCCATGGGATGGCCTCGGCGCTGGCCTCGAGTCGCCCACGCACGGCGGCATCGGACAAAGCCGCGCCAAGCATGCGAGCCACAAAGCGGACGCCAT
Organism: Chloroflexota bacterium; assembly: GCA_013815585.1. Classification (GTDB taxonomy): domain Bacteria; phylum Chloroflexota; class Limnocylindria; order Limnocylindrales; family CSP1-4; genus JACDFU01. The sequence continues at coordinate 14,930 of JACDFU010000029.1, read as the reverse complement.
CGGCCACGGCTTCGCTCCGCGACTCCAGCGAGAGGTGGAGGTCTTCGGCGTTGCGCCGATGGAGGACGACGTCGACGTGCTCGAGGCGGTCGACGACGGCCTTGGGGTCGCGAAGGAAGTCGGTCAGGGTGGCCTCTGCTGTGGTGCTCATGGCAGGGAGCGTACTCTGATGTATATCTGATGTCAATCGGTCACCACGGGGTGCAAGGCCGAGCCGCACATAGCGGTGTCACTCCAGGGCCCGCAGCCTCGGGCGCTGGGGCGTCGACCCCCGGGATAGCCAGATCAGCAACTTGACCACTTTGACCAAGTTGGCCTAGTCTTGAGGTATGACTACCTCCCCTGTCCCGACGATCGACTTCTCGCCCGCGAAGAGCCAGCTCTCCGAGGTGATGACCCAGGTGTTCCACGGTCACCAGCCGCGGATCGTGTCACGCCATCACGGCAAGGAGCAGATGCTGCTCGTTCGGCCGGACGATCTCGTGTCGATGCTCGGTGAGCATCGCCTCGACGTCCAGGCGGTATATGACGCCGACGAGGTGACCCTGCGCGTTCCGGACCTGGGCGTCGTCGGCTTCGGTGAAACCCTGGACGAGGCGATCGACGATCTCCTCGACGAGCTGCGCGCCTATGCAACCCGCTTCTTTCGCGAGCCGGCCCGGTTCATGGCGACCAGCCGAGGCGCCCATGCCGCGGCGCTCCTCCGGTTCGCGCTCGCGGATGAGGGTGAGCAGCGGCACATGCTCGGCGTCGAAGAACCCGAGTCGGAGGCTGTTCCCGTCGGCGCCAAGTGAAGACGCCGACTTGGGACGAGCTCCGGGAGTTCCTCAAGCACGACAACTGGGAGCAGGATCGCGCGACCGGGCACGACTTCTTTGAGAAGACGCTGCCAGACGGCGAGATCCTGCGAACTCACGCGTCCCGGTCGGGCTCGAAGACGATGAGCCCGGGTCGCTTCAAGGCGATTCTGTCGGATCAGCTGCGGCTGAGCGAGGCCGAGTTCTGGGAGGTTCTGCGGACCAGGACACCGGCTCCGCGGCCGAGTCCGGCACCTGAGCCCGCCCCCCTGTCGTTGCCTCTGTGGCTCGCCCAAGCCCTCGAACTCGAAGTCGGCCTGACCCGCGACGAGATCGCTGCGCTCGATGAAGCGGAGGCTCGCCGTCTGCTCGTCGAATCGAGATCCAAGCCGAAGGTGTGATTGTGGCCCAACGGCGATCGGCTCGCGAGCCGTAGGCTCTTCGGCACGAACTTCGTCGTCGCCCGGAACCCGGATCCGGACTCGCGGCTGCCGTACCTCGTCCGGCTGCCCATCGACGGCGGTCTGATCCTGAAGGTCCGCGACACCTGCCCCGGACGAGCCGAGTCTTCTGCGCCCGGATGACGACCCTTGGCCACCTGAAGCCGTGATCGTCGACGAGGTATCAGGCCCGCTCCGGCCGGCAATCGCCCGGCTACCCGCTCGAGATCAGCGGCGCGTGCCGAGTGCAGTCTCCGGAACGAGGAATGCTCCCGCGAAGCAGGCGAGCCCCAGGGCAACAAGGGAAATCCCGCCCAGATCGAGGCCGAGAGCCGCGAGCACGAACAGAACGACCGCGATCAGCAGCAGAAGCGAGCGAAACGTAAAGGTCATCGAGCCTCCTCCGTAGCCCTCGTGTTCACCGCCATGGTAGCCGTCGTCGCTACTTTCTCAGCGCCGGTCTCGACCCGAGGACGTCAGGCCCGGCATCAGTCGACGGAGGCAGCGCGACGGTCGCGATAGTGCTCCGTCGCCGACATCGCCCTCGTCGGGTCGGGCGTCCAGCGCGATGGCTCACGGGTCGGCTTGTCCAGCGCCCGAGCCATCTCCCGGATGTGGACGGCGACCGCGCCACAGCATGCGCCGATGAAGTTGGCGCCGAGGGCCTTTGCCTGTCGGGCGTAGTCGGCCATCTCCCAGCGCGTGAGCTGGTACGGCTCCATCGCGTCGGGGAATCCCTTGAGCCCGGTGAAGAACCGTGTGGCGTCGGTGGTCCGGTAGGCGGGCGCCTGCACGCCGATGTAGGCGTCCGTGGCAGCGCGCATCTCTTCGACGATCGGCAGGATGTGTTGCGGTCCCCGCAGGCAGTTGGTCCCAACGATGTCCGCGCCGGCGTCAGCCAATGCCCTTGCGCACTCTGCCGGCGTCTTTCCATCCCGTGTTTCCGGCGCGTCGCCGAATGACATCGTGACCATGATCGGCAGACCCGTCCGCGACCCGAACTCGGCGGCGATGACCGCCTCGCCGAGATACTCGAAGGTCTCGGCGATGATGAAGTCGATCCCCACCTCGAGTTGATGGCCGAGCTGCTCGTCCAGGAGGGCGCGCACGCGGTCGCGCGAGGTGCTGTCGGCCGGGTCGTACTGCCAGGTCAGACTGAGATTGCCGGCCACCAGCGCGCGATCCCCGGCGGCCTGGCGCGCCAGCTCGACGGCGGCGCGATTGATCTCCCCTGCCCGACCGCCGTAGCCGACGGTTTCGAGCTTGCCCCGATCGCCGTAGAAGGCCATCGCCTGGATGACCTCCGCGCCGGCATCCACGAACTCCCGGGATAGCTCGAGGACGGCCTCCGGATTCTCGACCGTCACCTCGGGCGTGAATGGTCCGGCCTGGACATAGCCGCGCTTCTCGAGTTCCAGGACATAGCCGCCGTCACCCAGGACGATGTCGTCCCGGAGCCGCTCAAGGATCCCAGTCGTCGCCACTAGTCACCTCCATGTCGGGCACCGATGCCATCAGCTCGGGCAGCTTCCCACACCGCCAGCGCTCAGCGCCGGACCGCATCATCTGGCATAGGGATGGATCGATGGCTCGGCACGGGCCAGGGCGACCAGCTGGCCCAGCTCCACCGAGCGGTAGGCCGCCTGCACGACCTCCAGCGCGCGCAACCCATCCAGCCCCGTCAGCGTAATCGACAACGTTCCCGGGCGCGGCGGGGCTACCAGCGGCAAATCAGCGACCTCTACCCTCGGCGAGCCGGCGTCCGGCAATCGCTCCGCGACCTGCCCAGGCTCGTGTGGGGCTTGACCGACAGGCGCACTATCCCTCCATAGGCGCGGACGCCGCCGAGGCTCCTGGACATCAGTGTGGGGCGTTTCACGGCAGGGCGCGGCGCCCCAGGGAGGGACCTCAGCGATGCTGCGTCGGATCGCCCCGCTTGTTACCACGTTCGTCGCTCTTGCACTGATGGCGGGCCCGGTGGCCGCGGCCGATCCAGACGACCTGCTCCGGCGACGGCATCGGGATACGCATCGGATCGCGGCCCAGGCGCGCGGCCCGGCGTCGGCCCTCGTGACAGACAACTTCCGGGTCGTGGGAATGTCCCGGCTGGGCGGCGGGGTCCCGAACGGTGACGTCTTCTTCTACGACCACAACGGGCGAGTCGGCAAGTACGCATACGTCGGGTCGTGGAGCGCCCAATGCACCGGCGCTGGCGCCAAGATCGTGGACGTCAACGACCCCAGCCGCCCGCGCTGGGTGGGCTCCGTTGGCCGCCGCGCCGACTCCTCGAGCGAAGACATCGTCGTCCGCCGCATCGGCGGTCGCGACGTGCTCGGAATTGGCGTGCAGGCCTGCGGTCGGCGCGGCTCGGACGGCCTGGCACTGTACGACGTGACGAACCCGCGCCGCCCGTTCGCACTGAGCTTCTTCCCCACGCCGGGCGGGGTCCACGAGCTCGATCTCGTGGTCCGTTCGGACGGCAGGGCACTCGCGCTCCTCGCAACGCCGTATACGGAATTCCCGGATACCTACTTCGGGACGGAGTTGGGCGGCGAGTTCCGCATCGTCGACATCACGAACCCACGGGCGCCAGTAGCCTTGAGCGACTGGGGCATCATTGCCGACAGCGATCTTTCGATCCAGGTGGGCAACGACCCGGTATCAAGCTCCTTCCAGGGCCCGCCCGGCTTCTTCGCCGCACACTATGTTCACAGCGTGCGCGCCGCGGACGGCGGCCAGACTGCATACGTCTCGTACTGGGACGGCGGCATCCTGAAGTTCGACATCAGCAATCCGGCCGCGCCGAGCTACGTCGGCCGGACGATCTATCCCGCCGGGGCGAGCGGTGACGGTCACTCCATGGTGCCCTACCAGGTGGGCAGCGTCCGCTACATCCTGCAGAACGACGAGGACTACCAGACGACGCCCGACGTCCTGGTCACCAGCTCCGCCACCGGGACAGCGGTTTCCGACGGCATCCAGGTGCCGTGGTCGCCCCGATTTCTGACCGCCGGCGGACAGACGAAGAGCGCGGCGGTGTACGACGCAGGCGATGGTTGCCAAGCCTCGGATTACGCCGGTGCCGCGGGTCGGCTCGTCCTCGCGGACACGGTTGATCCGTTCTACGAGGGCATCATCGACGGCTGGTCGGTGCCGTGCCCGATTGGGCTGCAGGCACAGATGGCCGGCGCGGCGGGTGCCGACGCAATCGTCTTCAACCTCATCAGCCCGGACGACGCGTACGGCTACCGCCCGGTCGGAAGCAGCGCCGGCGCGATTGCCGCTGCCGGCCCAGGCCTCGAAGTCTTCATGATCGCCGAGATCGACGACGTGGTTGCGGGCCTCCGAGCCGCCCTCGCGAGTGGACCCGTGACGATGACGGTGACTGCGCAGCCGCCGTCCTGGGGCTACCTGCGCGTGTTCCGCGAAACCGCTTCGGGCGACTGGGCGCAGGTCGGAGCCTTCACGGGCGCGCCGCACGCCTACAACGAGCACCCGTCGCCGCCCGGCACATGGTCCATCCATAACACGGAGGTGCTGGGGAACCGGGCGTATTCAGCCTGGTACAGCAATGGCATCGTGGCGCTTGACCTGACCGATCCGACCGCCCCGCGGATGGTGGGCCAGTTCGTTCCGCGCACGAGCAACCGCCATGCGAACTCGCTCGGCCGTGGTCCTGCCGAGATGTGGGGCGTCGCGATCGACCCGGAGACCGGCTATATCTACGGAAGCGAGATGCGGACCGGCCTCTGGATCATCGATCCGACGGGGGTTGCCGAACCCGACTGATGAGAACGGGGCCGGCCGTCCCGACCGGCTGGCCCCCGCTTCGGACCTCGGCAAGCCGGTGGTTGGCGGCGCCTACTCCAGGGCGCGGTGGCGATGTGTTGCGCAGTTCTGGAAGTCGGCGCGGCATCGACGTGGCCGCGGGTCCTCGGGAGCTTTGTTCACCTCGAGCGTGAACGGCCCGGCCTGCACGTATCCGCGCTTCTCCAGTTCGAGGACATAGCCACCGTCACCAAGGACGATATCGTCGCGCAGCCGCACCAAATCTCAGTCGTCGCCCCACCTCACCTCAAATGCCCGGATGCCTCAGCTCGGGCAGCTTGCCCACACCCTCGAGCCCCACGTGGCCGGCGGGCGGGGTAAGGATACTCACCGGGCCGTGCGCTACGCTGATTGTCCGAATGGAGCGGCGGAGTCACAGTTGATCTGCTCGAACTGCACCTCGCCAAACGCCGAAGGCCGCAAGTTCTGCCTGGAGTGCGGCTCGCGGCTCGCAGCGGGCTGTCCTTCCTGTGGAAGTGCAAACGAGGCGGGCGCGAAATTCTGCGGGGAGTGCGGCACATCTCTTTCCACTGGCGATGCGCCTCAGCCCCCGTTGGAGCCCGTTCCGAGCGGGCCCGCTATCGCGGCTCCGACGGCTGAGCGCCGCGTTGTCTCTGTGCTCTTCGCAGATCTCGTGGGCTTCACAACCCTTGCGCAGGACCGAGACTCCGAGGTCGTTCGGGATCTGCTGACCCGCTACTTCGACACGGCGCGCGACATCGTTGAGCTGTATGGCGGCGTCGTGGAGAAGTTCATCGGGGATGCCGTCATGGCGGTGTGGGGGAGTCCCATCGCGCACGAGGACGACGCTGAACGAGCGGTCCGCGCGGCACTCGACCTGGTCACGGCGACGAAGACGCTCGGCGTCCAGCCTGGAGCCGAGAGATTGGAACTTCGCGCTGGCGTCCTGACGGGAGAGGCGGCCGTGACCCTCGGAGCCCAGGGCCAAGGCATGGTCGCGGGGGATCTGGTCAACACCGCGAGTCGCCTCCAGTCAGTCGCTCCTCCCGGCAGCGTGCTGGTCGGCGACGCTACGCAGAGAGCCTCGAGCGGCGCGATCGTCTTCGAGCCTGCGGGCGAGAAGCTGCTGAAGGGCAAGACCTCGCCAGTGCCCGCGTTCCGGGCTCTCCGGATCGTCGCCAAACGCGGCGGGGCCGGGCGGTCGGAAGGGCTCGAGGCCCCGTTCGTGGGACGGGAAGATGAGCTGCGACTGCTCAAGGAACTCTTCCACGCAACCGCCCGGGAGCGGAAGGCGAGATTGGTCTCGATCACGGGCCAGGCAGGCATCGGCAAGAGCCGAATGGCCTGGGAGTTCCTCAAATATGTCGACGGCCTGGCCGAAACCGTCTACTGGCACCAGGGCCGCTCGCCCGCCTTTGGCGAGGGCGTCACGTTCTGGGCGCTCGGTGAGATGGTTCGCCGTCGCGCGGGCCTGCTGGAAACAGACGACGAGGCCACGACGCGCGAGCGGATCAGCGAGATGCTCGATGACTGGATGCGAGACGTTCCTGAGCGAGGAAGCGTCGAGCGCGCGCTGCTGGCGCTGCTCAGCCTGGCGGAGGCGCCGTCCGGCGGGCGCGAGGAATTGTTCGCCGCCTGGAGATTGTTCTTCCAGTCCATCGCACAGCGGGGACCGGTGATTCTGCTGTTCGAGGACATCCATTGGGCAGACGACGGCCTGCTGGATTTCATCGACGATCTGCTCGAATGGTCTCGCGACCGCGCCATCTATATCGTGACCCTGGCTCGTCCCGAGTTGCTCGAACGCCGCTCCAGCTTCGGCGCGGGCCGCCGCAACTTCCTCGCGCTTTCGCTGGAGCCCCTTTCCGAGCCCGCGATGCGGGAGATGCTCAGCGGCCTTGTTCCCGGCCTACCCACCCCTGCGATCCGGTCGATCCTTGACCGCGCCGACGGCGTCCCGCTCTACGCGGTCGAAACGGTGCGGATGCTGGTTGCGGAAGGACGGCTCGAGGCAAGCGAGGGCGTGTACCGCCCGACGGGAGATCTGACGCGCCTGGCGGTTCCCGAGTCGCTCCACGCACTGATCGCAGCGCGCCTGGATTCTCTCGATCCGCCGGACCGAGCACTGCTCCAGGACGGGTCAGTGCTCGGCCAGATATTTTCGGTTGGCGCCCTTTCCGTCCTGAATGGCGAGCCGCCCGAATCGCTCGAGCCCCGGCTGCGGTCCCTCGTGCGCCGTGAGCTCCTCAGCCTCGACGCCGATCCCAGGTCCCCCGAGCGCGGCCAATACGGCTTTACCCAGGGCCTGATCCGGGAAGTCGCGTACGCGACACTCGCCAAGCGAGACCGCCGAGCGAGACATCTCGCAGCGGCGCGGTACTTCGAAGCACTCGGCGATGAGGAGATCGCGGGCGCGCTGGCAAGCCACTATCTCGACGCATACCGCGCGTCGCCCGAAGGCCCCGAGGCCGACGGGGTGCGGGTGCAGGCCCGGCTCGCGCTGCGCGGAGCGGGAGACCGCGCCGCGCGACTGGGATCGTACGACCAGGCCATCACGTACCTGGAACAGGCGCTCACCGTGACCTCCGACGCGGCGGAGGAGACCGAGCTGCTTGAACGCATCGGGCATTCAGCGGAAATGGCCGGCCGCTACACCGACGCGGAAGCCGCGCTGCGGCGCGCGGTGGAGTCGCATCGCGCGCGTGGCGACGGCACAGGAGTCGCTCGAGCGTCCGCGGAGCTGGCGAAGACGTTGCTCGCAGGCCGTCGAACTCCAGAAGCGATCAAGCTGCTCGAGTCCGCGCATGAGGAGTCGGCAGGCGTGGTGCCAGATGAGGCACTCATCGAGCTGCTCGCGCAACTCGCACGCGCCTACATGTTTCACGAAGATCTTCCACGGTCCCTGGAATGGGCGGACCGAGCTCTTGTCGCAGCGGAACGCCTTGATGTTCTGCCAGTGATCGCGGACACGCTCATCACCAAAGGCCTGGTGCTGGCGAACCAGGGGCGCTTGCAGGAAGGCATCGGGCTGCTGGAGGCCGGCGACCGGCTCGGCGACGAGTCGGGTCTCGCCGAGATTTCCCTGCGCGCGCGCGTCAACCTTTCGGGCGTCCTGCCCTCCATCGACTACCAGCGCGCGAGTGCCGTGGGACAAGCGGGCTTCGACCTCGCCCGCCGCCTCGGCCAGCGGAGCATCGCGGTGGTCATGCTGGTGAACGCGGCTGAGGTCGCGCTTCCGCTGGGCGACTGGGACTGGGCCGTGGCGGAAGTGGACAATTTCCTCTCGCTCGAGATGGACCCATCGGACCGGGTCGGCCTCCTGGCCGTCCACATCGAGCTTCACGCTCTGCGAGGTGATCCGATCGCGGAGACCATGGCCCAACTGGAAAGCCTCGTCGGCGACGGTCAGGATGTGCAACAGACAACGGCCTTGCTGCTGGCCAGGGTCTGGGCGGCCACGGCTGCCGGACGACCGGACGAGGCCTACCACGCTGCAACGAAGGTCGCCGAAGGAAGCTCCCTCAACGCGCCAGCCGGGTGGATCCTGGCGGGGCGCGCCGGGTTGCTCCTGCGTGACCCCGATCGCGTGCGGGCGGCACTGAGTGCTCTCGATCAGACTGGCGTTCGTGGCCCTGCACTTTCCGCTCAGCAGGACGCAATCGCTGCAGGGCTGGCGGCGCTGGAAGGCCGGCCGAGCGAAGCCATCGCCGGGTTCCAGAAAGCCAGCCGGCGGCTGCGTGAGCTCGGCGTCTCATTCGATTTGGCGCTCTATGCGTTCCTCGCCGTAAGCCTCCTGGGCGCGGACGACGATGAAACGCGCGCGCTCGCGAATGAGGCCGCAGAAACATTTGCCAGCCTGGGCGCGCGACCTCTCGCCACCCAGCTCGACGAGGTCCTCGCCGGATCGTCGACCAGGACGACTGTGGCCGTGACACGTCCGGAGGCTCCAGTGCCCACGTCGGCCACGGCCGTTCCCACCGGCTAGCCCCAATGACTGCCGTTCAACCCGAGAATCAGACCGCGGCCGCCGAGCGGCGCCCCGTCAGCGTCCTTTTTGCCGATGTCGTCGACTCCACGTCACTTGCCGAGCGAATGGACCCGGAGGACTGGAGCGGCGCGATGCGGAGCGTGCTGGGCCTGATGTCCGCGCCGGTCGAACGGTACGGCGGCAGAGTCGCGCGACTGATGGGTGATGGGCTCCTCGCAATCTTTGGCGCGCCCGCCGCCCACGAGGACGACGCCGTGCGCGCGGTGCAGGCGGGCCTGGACATGATCGAGTCGGTTGCAGCGGCGGGTCCCGAATTGCGCCGCCAGTACGGCAGGGAGCTGGGGGACTCGCTCCGCATCCGCGTGGGCGTCAACACCGGCCTGGCCATCGTCGAGGGCATGGGCGGCGGCGCCCATGAGGTCGATGCCCTCGGCGACACGGTGAACGTGGCGGCGCGCATGCAGAACGCGGCACGGCCCGGAACCGTCCTCGTGACAGGGGAAACGTGGCGCTACGCGGGACCGACCTTCGAGGCGACCTCATTGGGCGGCGTTCAGGTCAAGGGAAAGGCTGAGCCGGTCGATGCATGGGAGGTGGTGGGCCGCCAGGATCAGCCGGGGTCCGGACGTGGCCTCGCCGGGCTGACGAGTGCCATGGTTGGGCGGGACCAGGAGCTCGATCGCCTTCTGGCCCTGGTTTCGGCGATCCGCGCGGGCCGCGGGCGGGCAGCGATCCTGCTGGGTGAGCCGGGCGTGGGCAAGAGCCGCCTGCTGGCGGAGCTGCGCGCCCGTTACGCGACCGTGTCGGAGACGGACATCGCCCCTGCTCCAGCTGCAAGCACGGAGCGGGGGGCTGCCCGCTGGGTGGAAGCGCGCTGCGCCTCCTATGGCGAGAACGTCCCGCACGGAGTCCTCGGCGAGCTCGCCGCGGCGTGCCTTGGTCTGCCTTCCGGCGCGTCCTCGGAGGACCGGCGGCAGGTGCTCGAAGAGCGGAGCCGCGGCCTTTTCGGCGAGGCCTGGCAGGAGCCCTATGTGAGCCTGGCGCATCTATTGTCCCTGCCGCTCGCGCCCGAGTTCGCCGAGCAGATCGTCCCGCTCAGCCCCCAGGCGCTCCTGGTGCGCTACGCCGCTGCGCTCGAGCTGACCGTGCGCCGACTCTGCGAGGTCGGCTCGACGATCGTCGTCATCGAGGATGTCCACTGGGCGGACGCCTCATCGGTCGAGATCATCGGGCGGCTGCTACCGCTCGCCCACGAGCTGCCCGTCCTGCTGATGCTGACCTCCCGTCCCGAGCGGACCGCGGTGGGCTGGCGGCTCGTGGAAGCCGCCCGCGAGACGTTTGGTGATGCGCTCTCCGAGCTTCCGCTCAGCCCCCTGCAGCCGGCCGAGAGCCGCCTTCTGGTGAGCAACCTGCTGGAGATCGAGTCGCTGCCCGAGCGACTGCGCGCCTCGATCCTCGATCGGGCGGAAGGTAATCCGTTCTTCGTCGAGGAGCTCATCCGCATGCTCATCGAACGGGGATGGGTCGTGCGCAGCGGCGCTCACTGGGTCGCCTCCGGCACCGTCGCTCAGGCAGAGGTGCCCGATACGCTGCGCGGCCTTCTCCTGGCGCGCATCGACCGGCTTCCGGACGAGGCGCGGCGGACATTGCGGATGGCGTCGGTGATCGGACGCGACGTGGCCGTCCGCCTGCTGGAGGGCATCACCGGCGACCCCGCGGCGACAGCCCGGGCTCTCGGTCAGGGTGAGGCGGCCGGCCTCGTGCGCTTCGCCGCGGCCGATCCCGAGCCCGTCTACCGGTTCCGCCACGTGCTCATCCAGGAGGCGGCCTATGACTCGCTGCTGAAGGCGGACCGGCGGCGGCTGCACCGGCAGGTCGGCGAGGCGCTGGAGGCCCAGCAGGGCGGTGATCGGCGCGAGGAGCTCGCTCCCATCCTCGGGCTCCACTTCGAACGGGCGGGGGATGCCGAGCGGGCGGTCGAGTACCTGCACATGGCGGGCCGGCAGGCGCTCCGCAGTCGGGCCCTGGAGGAGGCGAGGGAGCTGCTCAACCGAGCGGCTGCGGTGCTCGACGATGCGCCGGAGACTCCGGAGGTCGACCGCCGCCGGATCGAGGTTGCCATCGACCGGGCAGCCGCCGGCTTCCTGTCCGTGCCGCTCGAGGAGGATCTGGCCATCCTTGCCGATGCGCAGCAGCGCGCGGAACGGCTCGGCGACGAGCGCCTGCTGGGCCTCGTCCTCGCGCGCGAGGCGGGCAGCCGCGCTGCCGCGGTCCAGCATCGAGACCCCGAGGCGCTCGTCGACATCGTCGAGCGCGCCATGGAGATCGGCCAGCGCCTCGGTGAGCCAGAGATCCTGGCCCTACCTCGCGCGCTGCACGGTCTCTCGCTGATGGGCCAGGGGCGCAGGCGCGAGGCGATCGGCGTGCTGGAGGAGGCCGTCGATCTGCTGGAGCGATTCGTGGTCAACGAGGCATCGTTCTACGCCGGCCAGCTGGCGATCGCCCACGCCCAGCTTGGCGACTTCGAAGAGGCAACCCACGTGGTCGAGCGGGCCCGGGCCCTTGCGGACCGGAGCGGAGATCCCAGGGCACTGGCGGACGCTGACATCTTCGAGGGCTTCGTCCTCGGGCTTCAGGGTCGCAACGAGGAGGCCGCCGCCCTTGCGCGGCGCGGCGCGCAGACGGCCGAAGCCTACGGCGAGGTGTTCTGCCAGAGCATGGCCTGCTTTGTAGCCGGAGACAACGAGCTGGCCTTGAAGCGGGCCCTGCCCGCGATCGAGTGGCTCGACCAGGCCAAGGACCTCGCGGTCCGCTCAGAGGCGGGCATGGTCGAGCGCTGGAGCTCGGCGGCGCTGAAGACGGCCCACGCCATGGCCGGAGAGGGAGCCGCGGCACTCTCAGGGATGGACCTTCTCGTGGAGCAAGCGAGGGAGGCCGGTGATCCGCTGGAAGAGGCACTGGTCCTGATGCGGAGAGCAGGGGCGAATGCGGCGCTGCCGTCCGGAGACCGCGAGCTGGCGCGTGCCGACACCGAAGCCGCGATGGTCATCCTGCGCCGCCTCGAGGTGCGTCCCTATCTCGAGCAGGCGGAACAGCTCTACAGCACGCTCAGCTGACCATGGGTCGCTCCCCACCGGTTGAAGCGATGGAGGAGCGGCGCGGCCCGGGACACCAGGAGTGCGGATGCCCGAGCGCGCCGCATATCGCCCGACATTTCGACGCGAAGGTTGCCGAGCGGTTGGCGAAGTGCCAGGACCCTTCCCTGGTGGCCGTCTCGCAGCGACTCCGAGACGGCCTGCTGCGCCTCGACCCTGCTGGCCGAACCGTGCTCGAGCTCGGTTGCGGTCGGGCAGCGTTGCTACTCCAATTGGTACAGGCTGGCGCGGCCCGGGCTACCGGCATCGACCTCTCACCAGCCAGCATCGATGCGGCACGCGCGGCGTTCGAGAGAGCCCAGCTCTCGCAGTGTCTCGATATTTCGGTCGGCGATGCAGCCCGCGTTCCACTTGAACCACACGACTGGGTGATCCTCGACCGCGTGATCTGCTGTTACGCGGACGTGGAACGCCTTCTGGCGAACACGCAACCCGCGGCGAGGCACATCTATGCCTTCACGGTCCCCTCCTCGCGGGGCTGGCGAGGAGTCGCCGCGCGGCTCGAAGAGTGGTTGGAGGGAGCCTGGAACAGGCTGCATGGCCGACCCTGCCGGGGCTACGTCCACGACCTCGACCTGATCGAGGAGCGTCTCTCAGCCGCCGGCTTCCGGCTCCGCCGCCGCGATCACGATCGCCTGTGGCACATCGCCATCTATGAGCGCGCGGCTGAGTCGTAGCACCCGCCCTCCGATCAGCGCCGGGTGATCCCGCGCCGACCCTCCTCTCCGTGCTGGGCGTTCGTCCAGAATCGTGAACTCGTACAGAGCCCAAGTTACCGAACCATCTCGGGTTGTCTAGGGCCGTCGCGGGCTGTCTCGTGGCCCTGAAGTGCCGAGTTTCCGCCGAGTCGAGGTCATGCATACCGGGGCGGTGCACACGCGGTGGAGAGGCGCGGGCGGCGGGGCGCCTGAGCGCGCGACGCCCTAGTGGATGTCGAACTCGTTTCTCTCGGGATCGATCAACGCCACCGCGTAGTGAGTTCAGACCCTCCTCAACGATCGTGCGCAGCCGCGTAGCACCGAGGGACACGAGCCGCGCCGCCTCAGCCTCGACCTGCTCGCGTCGCGTCTCGAAAGGCGTACCGCGGCCACCGCTCGCGTTTACGTCGATGTGGATGCGGTTCTTGATCGACTTCTTCTCGGGGACGACCTGGAACCAGATGCCCGGACCCTCACCGTTGGGATCCTCGATCCTGTCGGCGCCAATGCCGAGCTCGTCCTCTGGCACACCGACCGACCTGTACCAGTTCTCCCACGAGTCGAAGCCGGGCGGAGGAGGTGCGATGACGTAGCGCACTGCCTCGGCCCAGAAATGGGCGAGCGGCTCGGGTGACGTGCAGTCGAACACCAGCTGGTACGACACGGCCATGTGACACCTCCAGGATTGTCCGGTGGGGACCAGACTCGCACGCCCCACCGACGTCCACCCGAGCCCGACCAATCGCTCATCACCAGATCCGGGCGCCACGAACTCGCAGTTCGCAGCATCGGCTCGGTGCTTGGATCGGACGTGACCGCCCAGGCGGCACCGGGGGCAAGGACGGTGGGGTGTCGCCGTCGGTTAGTTGACCTTCGGGCCGCCGCGGATAGACCGTTGAACCCGGATCCGTTCGTGGTTGTCACGGGCGCGCAGGTCGTAGCAGTCGAAGTAGATCTTGGCGACGAGCTCGCCACGGCTGCTCACGCAGGTCTTCTCGAAGATGTTCTTCAGGTGTTGCTGCAAGGTGTGTGGCGACATCCTCAGATGACCAGCGACCTCGGTCGTGGAGCCGCCCAGCATCACCTGCCGGGTGACTTCCCGTTCCCGATCGGTCAGCCCGTAGATCGACATCAGAAGTGGAGCGATGCGGTTGGGATGCGCCGGTTCGATAATCACCGTCACCGCCGAGTCGCCGTTGGCGCTCAGGACGGCTCCCTGGACGACTGCCCAGCCTCCGTCCATCATCGGTATCCGAACCGTCGATGCGCCACCGCCACCGCCCTGTTCGGCGTCCCGGACCGCATCAGCCGCGACAGCGAATACGCTGATGGGTACGCCGTCCTGCCACCCGTGATCCGCTGGGAAGCGCGCGAACCACTCCTGGGCGCTCGAACTGGTCGACTCCAGGCGACCGTCGAGGCCGATTACGGCCAACCCGGGGGCGTTCGGTTGGTCCGGGTCGGTCGCCTCTCCGACCAGTAGTCCACGGCGTACGCCCTCGGCGATCAGCGGTGCCGCTGCCGCCATGAATCCGATCTCATGGGGGGAGAACATCGGGTCGCCGGGGGCACGGTTGAGACGTGTCGCCCCCCAGTTCTCGCCGGTCGACGAGCGGAGGGCCACCAGCAGCTCCTGCGACATACCGTGCGGGACCATTGTTTCTTTGTAGATGGGGCTGCGCTCCGGGTGGCCGTCGGTTACCTCATGCAGCGTCTGCACCCCGCGTGGGTTTGCCAGGACATCGGCGGTCTTCATGACATCTTCGGCGAACAGTTCCCACTTCATGTACTCGCTCGGCTCGACGTCACAGCCCTGCCCGTAAACGCTGGTGACCAGGTGCGACGCGGGGTCGACCGTGTACCAGTACGGCGCCTTCTGCTCGCCCGCCTGGTTGGGGACGACGTGGGAGACGATCGGGTTGACCTCGTCCAGGTACCCGGCCACATCCAGCCCGGCGCACGACAGCCGGCGGATGCGCTCCAAGGCCATCTGCTGTGCATGGCGCATGCTGAGCGAAAGGCTGACAGGCGGCACGCCGTCCTCCCGGGGTGGCAGGTCCTCA
>JACDFU010000028.1 GCA_013815585.1 Chloroflexota bacterium | reverse complement strand
CCCGAGGGCCGCTCGGCGGGGGTGGTTAGTACGACTGGATGGCTTGAAGGGGCTTGAAACCGGGTGCTAGGCTCGCCGCCCTTCGTAGCCGGACCCCGGGAGGTCGGTGAAAACGTGGCCCTGCTCAAACCTGTCCCGAACCTGACGCGCGAGCCCCTGGCAGAGGTGGGGCATCTTCGACGCTGCACGTTCCGGCAGGTCAGCACGGTCCAGCGCAGGCCCGTGGCCCTCTACGACGTCACGTGCCTCTTCCCGGATCGAGCTTCCGGCCTTCCCCTCGGTAACCTGGAGACCGCCCGCCCAATCTGCGACTCCTGCACGGCCCGGGGCATCTTCCGTCCCGACGAGGACTAGGTCGGCAGCCCAGCTCCCCGGCGACCCCAGATCTCCTTCCGAGCACCACCCGCCAGTTCCCCTCGCGCCTGACGCCACCTTCGCGGCAGTCCGGGTCGGGAGCCCTGGGCCACCGCGCCTGCCAACGGCCAAGGCCTAATCACCTGAATTCAGCCCCGTACCGGGATCCACCAGGCTTGCTCCAGCGATTGCTCATGTGATACGCGCAGGGTGGGGTAGAGGCGAGTCACCGCCAGGGTGGGGGCCGCGTCTGAGCGCGTCAAAGGCCCCAGGCGTCGCCTGTGTTGCCCGGGCCGACCCTGTGGCGGCATCCCTGGGCCCCTGCCCGGGGAGCCTTGTCCGACCTCGAAGCCTCGGTAATGGGCATGAGATGAGCGCGCGCTTGCCCAACGACTAGCAGGGCCCGGCAGCCACCGTGCTGACGAGACCGGACGGCAACTGGCGCCCGCAACCAGAGTGGGCGCCAGCCTGGCGCCCGGCAGCCGAGGGAGCGCCAGCGAGGCGCCCTGTAAGCCGAGTTCTGTGCCGCGCCATGATCGGCGTGACGACGGTCATCCATCTGGGACGGCGGTTGCCCGCCGCCTCGAGCGGCCGACCCGAGGGCTCGGCGACGCACCTACCCCGAGGCCGAAGCCCCGGTTGCGCCCTCCTATTTGGCCTTGCTCCGGGTAGAGTTTGCCCGTTTCACCCGGGCGGATCGGCGAAGCCGCCCCGACCGGCTCGTCTCTGTGGCACTGGTCCTCGCCTCGCGGCGGACGGGTGTTACCCGCTACCCTGCGTCGTGGAGCTCGGACTTTCCTCGTGCCTGTCGCGGGTTTCCCCGCTGAGGCACGCGACCGCCCGGACGCCTCGCTGGCACGCTCATTCTACGCGGCAGGTCTCCTCCGCCAGCCTATTCAGAACGTCCGTTCATAACGGTCCTCGAGGGCGGCGGCCTGGCTCGGGTCGTCGAGGGCGAGATTCGCCAGAGCATCGGCCGCGCGGTTAGACGCGCGGGGCTCGTGCGCGACGCTCCAACGGCGGAAGCCACTCAGCAGTCGGCTGGCTTCCTCATGCAGGCGCCGGATCCCCGGCTGGCGCACCCGCCAGCGTCCGTTCAGCTGCTCGACCGCGAGTTTCGAGTCGAGGAGCATGTCCACCTCGCTGGCCCCCAGGCGGTGGGCACGGCGGAGCGCTAGCACGATCGCGGCATACTCCGCGACGTTGTTCGTACGCACCCCGAGCGGCTTGGCCACGACCGCGAGGGGCGGCGCGTCAGGGTCGAACGCGTCAGCCCTCGACGCATCGATCAGAACCGCCCCCGCTGAGGCTGGACCGGGATTTCCCCGAGCCGCCCCGTCGGTTCGGATGACCAGCCGCAGGGGCTGGCTGCCAGTTGCGTTCACCGCCGCGTCAGGCACCGCCTGATCGGGTTCAGCAGAAGCCCGTTCGCTGTGGGCCCCGGCCTCCCCGCTCAGCCGCGACGCTCCACGACCGCGTTCGAGACCTCGAGGATCGCCTGGGTGATGTGAATGCCCCGCGGGCAGGCGTCCGTGCAGTTGAAGATGGTCCGGCAGCGCCAGACGCCGTCTTCGTCGGCGAGGATCTCGAGCCGCTCCTCCGAGGCGTGGTCGCGTGAGTCGAAGATGAAGCGATGGGCGTTGACGATTGCCGCGGGCCCGACGAACGAGGGCTGCGCCCAGAAGGATGGGCAGGCCGTCGTGCAGGCGGCGCAGAGGATGCACTTGGTCGTGTCGTCGTAGCGGGCGCGTTCCTTGGGCGACTGGAGGCGCTCGCGCTCGGGCTCCGGTTCTTCGTTGACCAGGAACGGCTTCACGCTTTTGTACTGGTCGAAGAAGGGCTCCATGTCGACCACGAGGTCCTTGATGACGCGCATGCCTGGTAGGGGCGCCACGCTGACTCGACGGCCCAGCTGATCGACGCGCACCTTGCAGGCCAATCGGTTGCGGCCGTTGATGAGCATCGCATCGGACCCGCACACGCCGTGGGCGCAGGAGCGCCGGAACGTCAGCGTGCCGTCCTCCTCCCATTTCACCTGGTGCAGGAGGTCGAGCACGCGATCCATCGGCCCCGACTCGACGCTGTACGTGTCCCAGTGGGGCTTCTCGTCGCGCTCGGGATCGAAGCGCAGGATGCGCAGGTCAACCAGCATGCGGCAGTCGGACTCCTTTCGGCGCGCGGTGGCTGGGCGACGGGTGCGGGCCGGCCGGCCGGTTCACGGGGGTCGCCACATCAGTATGTGCGAGGCTTGGGCTCGAAGTGTGTGATCGAGACCGGCTTGTAGCGCATCTCGGGCCGGCCCTCCGTGCGGTAGGCGAGGCTGTGCTGCAGCCACTCGGTGTCGTCGCGCTGCGGGTAGTCCTCCCGGTAGTGTCCGCCCCTGCTCTCCGTCCGTGCCATTGCCGACATGACGGTGGCTTCCGCGCAGTCGAGCAGGTAGCCGAGCTCCCGCGCTTCGAGCAAATCGGTGTTGAAGACCCGGCCGCGATCCTGCACCTGTGCCCGGCGATAGCGATCTTTCAGATCGCAGACCACGTTGTAGGCGCGCACGAGCGAAGTCCCGGTTCGAAAGACACCGCACTCGTCCATCATCACGCTCGCCAGCTCGGCACGGATGTGGTTGGGGTTCTCCCCTACTGGTCGGGTGCGAAGCGCCTCCAGCTCCGCGCGAACAGGCTCGGCAACGTCCGCGGGGACGTCAGGCACACCGTTGCGGCGCACGTGACGCGCCATGTCGCGACCCGCTCTCCGGCCGAAGACCAGGATGTCGATGAGCGAGTTCGTACCCAGGCGATTGGCGCCGTGGACGCTGACGCAGGCGCATTCCCCGGCCGCGTAAAGCCCCGGCAGCGCCGTGTTCTTCTCGTCGATGACGACGCGGGCCATGACGTCCGTCGGGATTCCACCCATGGCGTAGTGGGCGGTTGGCTGGACCGGGACGGGCTGGGTAATCGGCTCGATCCCCTGGTAGACCCGCGCGAATTCGGTGATGTCGGGGAGCTTGGCCTCGATCACCGCACGACCAAGGTGGGTCAGGTCGAGATGGACGTAGTCGCCACCGCCGATGCCGCGGCCCTCGCGAACCTCCAGGTACATGGCTCTGCTGATCACGTCCCGCGGCCCGAGCTCCATGAGCTTCGGGGCGTACTTCTCCATGAAGCGTTCGCCGGCGTCGTTGCGCAGGTAGCCGCCCTCACCGCGAGCCGCCTCGGAGAGCAGGATGCCGATCCCCACGATGCCGGTCGGGTGGAACTGGTAGAACTCCATGTCCTCGAGCGGAATGCCGTGGCGGTAGGCCAGCGCCGGCCCATCGCCGGTCAGGGCGTGTGCATTGGAGGTGATTCGGAACATGCGCCCGAAGCCGCCCGTGGCCAGCAGTACGGCCGGGCTGCGGAAGACGTGCATCTCGCCGTCCGCGATGCGGTAGGCCACGACCCCCCGCGTCTCTCCTCCTTCGATGATCAGGTCGACGACGTGGTACTCGTCGAAGAAGCGCACGCCGAACTTGATGCACTGCTGGTAGAGCGTCTGCAGGATCATGTGGCCCGTCCGGTCGGCGGCGAAGCACGAGCGCCGCACTGGCGCCTCGCCAAAGTTGCGGGTGTGCCCGCCGAAGCGACGCTGATCGATTTTTCCGTCCGGAGTCCGATTGAAGGGCAGCCCCATGTGCTCGAGCTCGAGCACCGTCTCGATCGCCTCCCGTGCGAGCACCTCGGCCGCATCCTGATCAACGAGGTAGTCGCCACCCTTCACGGTGTCGAACATGTGCCACTCCCAATGGTCCTCCTCATGATTGCCAAGAGCGGCGCAGATTCCGCCCTGGGCCGCCCCGGTGTGCGATCGGGTGGGATAGAGCTTGGTCAGGACCGCGGTATCGATCCCCTCGCGAGCGAGCTCCAGCGCTGCCCAGAGGCCTGCGCCGCCGGCGCCGACGATCACAGCGGGGAACTCATGCACCTGGCGCTCTGGCACCGTCACGCGCCCTGCCCCCTTACCGGCAGGGTAAGGATCACCTGGGTGCCCAGGATGAAGACGAGTGCCGCCAGCCCGTACAGCAGGTACACGATGAGCACCCGGTTCCGCTCGCTGCGGATGTTGTCCAGGAGGACGGTCCGCATGCCCACGAACCCGTGGAAGAGCACGGTCATCAGCAGCAGCCAGTCGAAGGCTCGCCAGAAGATCCGGTTCCAGCGCTCTTCCGCGATGAACTCGGCCGTCTGCTCGGCCGGGTCGAACAGGAAGTGGAGGATGCTGAAGTGCGTCAGGGCCAGCACGAACAGCGCCACGCCGGTGAGACGCATCAGGTACCACGACAGGAGCTCGCGTCGGCTGCCGCTCGGCCGGGCCCGAGCAGAGGAGCGGGCCGAGAGCTCCACGCTGCGCTGGGCGGTCATGGCGTCACAGCCCCGGTCCGGGATTCCAGAGCGGCCGCAGGATGATGATCATCCCGGGCACTCCCACCGCCACGAAGATGATCCAGCTGGCCCACCAGAGCTGCCGGTGGTAGGTGGCCATTGAGGGCCAGAGGTCGATGAGGATGATTCGCAGGCCGTTCAGCGCGTGGTAGAGCAATGCGGCCCCGAGCACCACCTCCAGGAAGCGGCCGGGCACGCTGGCATAGAAGGCGAGGAGCTCGTCGTAGGCGGCGGGATTGCCGCCGACGAGATAGATGTCGATGACGTGCAGCACGACGAAGGCGAAGATGCCCACGCCGCTGATGCGGTGGAAGGCCCAGGCGACCATCCCCTCCCGACCGCGATAGCCCAGCAGCAGACGGAGCGAAGCCAAGGCATTCATCGGCGCTGCTGAGGATGGGCGGAGCTGGTCAGGCGACGGCGACCGGTGCGCCCGCGACCCTCTCGGCGACGGCGCGGCCGAATGCCGCTGTGCCAGCCGAGCCGCCCATGTCGGCGGTGATGGTGGCTCCCTCCGCGACGATCGAGCGGAGGGCAGATTCGACCCGTTCCGCAGCGTCGGTCTCGCCCAGGTGTCGCAGCATCAGCGCACCCGAAAGGATTAGCGCCGTCGGGTTCGCGGTGTCGGTACCCGCGTACTTCGGAGCGGAGCCGTGCACGGGCTCAAAGACGGCCGCGTCGAGCCCGATGTTCGCGCCCGGCGCGACGCCCAGCCCACCCACCAGCCCGGCCGCGAGGTCGCTCACGATGTCGCCGTAGAGGTTGGGCAGCACCAGCACGTCGTAGAGGTCAGGCTTCTGGACAAGCTGCATGCACATGTTGTCGACGATGCGATCCTCGAACTCGACCTGGCCGGCATAGTTCTCCGCCACGGTCCGGCAGCTCTCGAGGAAGAGCCCGTCGCTCAGCTTCATGATGTTTGCCTTGTGCACGGCGGTTACCTTCCGCCGGCCGTTGGCCACCGCATAGTCGAAGGCGAAGCGAGCGATCCGCTCCGAGGCGGCGCGGGTGATGATCTTGATGCTTTCCGCAGCGTCCGGCCCGACCATGTGCTCGATGCCGGCGTAGAGGTCCTCCGTGTTCTCCCGGACGATCACGAGGTCCACATCCTGGTAGCGCGTTTCCAGCCCCGCCATCGAGCGAGCCGGCCTCAGATTCGCGTAGAGCGACAGGGCCTGGCGGAGGGTCACGTTCACCGAGCGAAACCCTTCGCCGACCGGCGTAGTGATCGGCCCCTTGAGTGCGACGCGGTTTCGGCGGATCGACTCCAGGACCTCGTCGGGAAGCGGCGTGCCGGTCGCTGCCAGCTGTGCCTCGCCTGCCTCCACCCGCTCCCATTCGAAGCCCACGCCGGTCGCATCGAGCACGGCGACCGCTGCGTCCGCCAGCTCCGGACCGATGCCATCGCCCGGGATGAGCGTCACGCGGTGGGACATGGCCGCATTCTAGCGGCGCAGCCGGCTCGGCTATCCTCTCCGGGTGAAGCTCCAGGAGTTCCATGCCCGGCGCCTGCTCGCCGCGGCAGGCCTACCGGTGCCTCCCTCCTCCGTTGCCGAAACCCCTGCCCAGGCGCGCGCCGCCGCCGAGGAGCACCTCCCCGCCGGTGGCGGCAAGGTCGTGATCAAGGCGCAGGTTCTCGTGGGCGGGCGCGGCAAGGCCGGCGGGGTCAAGCTCGCCGGCAGCCCCGATGAAGCCGAGGAGGTCGCCCGCGCCATCCTGGGCATGGAGATCAAGGGCATCACGGTCCGGCGCGTGCTGGTCGGGCCAGCCGCAGAGATCGTGCGCGAGTTCTACCTGGGTGCCGCTCTCGACCGACGGGCTCGCCGGATCCTGCTGATGGGCTCCGGGGAAGGCGGGGTCGACATCGAACAGGTCGCTGCTGAGCGTCCCGATGCCATCACCTACATCCACGCCGACCCGCACCTGGGCCTGCTGCCCTACCAGGCTCGGCGGATGGTCTTCGAGATCGGCCTGCGGGAACACTGGAAGCAGGCCGCTGCGATCGCCACCGGGCTCGTGAAGGTGATGCGCGAGAACGACGCCGATCTCGTGGAGGTCAACCCGCTGGCCATCGTCCGTGCGGCAGACGGCACCGAAACGGTTCAGTGCCTGGACGCCAAGATCACCCTGGACGACTCGGCGCTCCACCGTCACCCCGATCTCGAGCAGATGCGCGATCCCGACGAGGAGGACCCGGTCGACCGGGAGGCGCGTGAGCAGGACATCAGCTACATCCGCCTGGACGGCACGATCGGCTGCATGGTCAACGGCGCCGGCCTGGCGATGACCACGATGGACCTGATCAAGCGGGCCGGTGGGGAACCGGCCAACTTCCTCGACATCGGCGGTGGCGCACGAGCGGACAAGGTGGCCGCAGCCATGCGCCTGATCCTGGGGGACGCGAACGTCAAGGCGATCCTGGTCAACATCTTCGGCGGCATCGCGCGCGGGGACGAGGTGGCACGCGGCATCGTCGAGGCGCGCAAGGTCCAGACCAGGGACGTTCCCATGGTGGTGCGCATCGTTGGCACCAACGCGGCAGAAGCGGCCGAGATCCTGCGCGCCGGGTCCTTCGACACCGCGGCCAGCCTCGACCAGGCCGTCGAGATGGCGGTTGCGGCGGCGAGCGCGGCTGCCGCGTGAGCATCCTCGTTGATCGTGACACCCGTTTGCTCGTCCAGGGCATCACGGGTCGCGAGGGGGAGTTCCATGCCCGCCAGATGCAGGAGTACGGCACTCAGGTGGTAGCCGGTGTGACGCCGGGAAAGGGCGGTCAACGGGCGCTTGACGGCAACGTGCCCGTCTTCGACACCTGCGTACGGGCAGTCGCCGAGACCGGCGCCAACGCCAGCGTCATCTACGTCCCCGCATCCGGCGCCCCCGACGCGATCCTGGAGGCCGTCGCAGCTGGAATCGAGACCGTCTTCTGCATCACCGAACACATCCCCGCTCTGGACATGCTCGAGGTAATGCCGGTCGTCGAGCGCTCGCGGGCTCGGCTGATCGGGCCCAACTGTCCCGGCGCGACGTCGGTCGGCAAGGCCAAGGTCGGAATCATTCCGGCTGCCATCCACCGGCAGGGAACGGTGGGTGTCGTGAGCAGGTCCGGGACGCTGACCTATGAAGTTGTCCAGGCCCTGACTGATGCGGGAATCGGACAGTCGACCTGTGTCGGCATCGGAGGCGACCCGATCAACGGGAGCACCTTCGTCGACATGCTCGAACTCTTCGTCGCCGATCCGGAGACCGAGGCGGTCGTGCTCATCGGCGAGATCGGTGGCGATGCCGAGGAACGGGCCGCCGCCTGGGCAGCGGAGCGTCTCAAAGGCACGCCCATGGCTGCCTTCATCGCCGGTCGCACTGCGCCTCCGGGTCGCCGGATGGGTCACGCCGGCGCGATCATCAGCGGCGGCAGCGGCACCGCGGAGGGCAAAGCGGCCGCACTGGAGGCCGCCGGCATCCGCGTCGCGGGCTCCCCGACCGAGATCCCGGCGCTGCTCCAGGAGGCCGGCGTCCGAGGCGACTGACGGGAGGCGGGTCGGTGGAGGGCCGGGCCCTGGAATTGCCTCGATTGCCGATGCGACGAGCCACTCAGCCGCCGATGGCGGTGGGGGCTCAGCGGAGGCCGACGGACTTTCTTTCATCTACCCGCGTGCGTGCTTGTAGATCGGCGACTTGCGCATTGACCGACCCATCCCCGAGCGATCCGCGCGACGGCTACCCGTAAGCCACGATATTCGCAAGCCATCCGCTTCGATCTGGCGAGATTCGTTTGGCTGGCGCCCGCGTCACGGTCTGGCCTGATCCAGTAGCACTGGCACGGGTATCTGACAAATGGGGTCACCTGCCGCGGGTAAGCCCCCCGCCAGCGAGCTCGACGGCCATCCGGCAGCCGCGGCATGCGGCAACGCGGTGCGCTAGGGCGATTCGATTGGGGGGGCGGTCCCCACCTTCCAGCCCGTCTGCCCCGCCCCTAGTACTTCAGCGTCGACCAGGCTGGGCCACCGGGGGCCTCGATGAGCTCGACGAGGACCCCATGGCCGCTTCGGGGATGGATGAATGCGACGGGTCCTTCGGCACCTTTGCGGGGGACGACATCGATGAGCTCGATTCCCTGCCCTGCGAGGCGGTCGAGCGTCTCTGCGAGGTTCGTCACCTCGTAGCAGACGTGATGGAAGCCCTCGCCACGCGTCTCCAGGAACCTGGCGACGCCGGTTGACGGGTCTGTTGGCTGCACCAGCTCGACCTTGCTCTCGCCGACCGGGAGGAACGCGATCGTCACGCCGTCCGACTCGATCGGGAGCACGAGTTCCACGGGCAAGCCCAGGCGATCCCGGTAGAAACCCAGGGCAGCCTCCAGATCACGGACGACCACGGCCACATGATGGACGCGGCCGAGAGCGGGGAGCGAAGCCTGAGAGCGAGCAGGCGGACCCGGCAGAGGACCGCTCACCGCGCCTCCCTTGCCCGACACATGCGCATCGGGCCATTCTTGCAGGGTGGTCCTCCCACCGTCGCATCAGGCTGGCAGGCCGGATCAGTTGCCGCGCGCCGATCTGCGCTGGGCTGCCCGAACGATCGGCGAGGGCGCGGTCGTGCGCGAGGCCAGGGCCATGGCCCTGGCCTCCACCGATCTTTGGGCTCTTGACATTCGGAGCCGTGGCGGTCGTCACCACCGGACGGTCCTGCGGCGCTTCACCAGCGACCGCCTCTCGGGCGACCCCTGGTACCGCCCGGAGCACGAGGCTGCCGTGCTCCGCATGCTGGAAAGAACGCCGGTCCTGGCGCCACGCCTGCTCGGCGCCAACCTGGGGCCGGGCGCCGACCCGCCATTGCTCCTGACGACTCGTCTCGGAGGCCGCCCTCCGCGGCGACCAGGAAGTCTGGCGGTGGTCGTCGACGAGCTGGCACGAGAGCTCACCGTCATCGACGGGCTGGAATCGCCATCGCTCCTCGAGCTTCCAGCCTATGAGCCGTATTACCCCGCCGCGGAGCTTTCGCCGCCGGCGTGGTCCAGCCGGCCGGAGATCTGGCAGGCGGCGATCGACGCCACCAAGGCGCTGCCGCCTTCCGGGCGCCGCTTCATCCACCGCGACTACCACCAGGCGAACACGCTCTTTCGGCGAGGCCAGCTCACGGGCGTGGTTGACTGGCTCACCGCCTGCCGTGGACCCGTCGCCATCGACCTGGCACGAATGCGGGCCAACCTGGCCACCCAGTTCGGACCCCCCTGGCCCGAGCGCTTCCTTGAGGCCTACCGACGCCTCGCCTCATGGCCGATCGACGACCTGCGTGCCTGGGAGCTCATCGACTGTGCCGACATCGTGCCCGAGCTTCGGCCGCCCGGGACACGCGCCGATGCCCGCCGCTGGGACCGCCTCGAGTGCCATGTAGCCGCAGTGGCGATGTCAGGCTGACCAGCCGCGCCAGAGGGGTTCGTCTCTGTCGGGCGCGTCGATTGCCAGCTCAGACGGTAATGAGCTCCCGGTGCTCGCCCCAGACCGTCCTCAGGCAGTCGCTGATCTCCCCGAGCGTGGCGTAGGCGCCGACCGCCTCGATGATCACCGGCAGCAGGTTCTCCGGCCCCCTCGCCTCGTCTCCGAGGCGAGCCAGGGCCCGAGCCCAGCTCGCAGCATCGCGTCCCTTGCGGACCCGGCGCACCCCCTCAACCTGGGCCCGCTCGGCGGCCGGATCAAGGCGCTGAATGGTCGGTGCTTCGACGACGTCATCGACGTAACGATTGACGCCGACAACGATCCGCACCCCTGCCTCCACCTCGCGCTGCACCCGGTAGGCAGCCTCCTGGATCTGGCGCTGCTGATAGCCCGTCTCGATGGCGGCGAGGGTGCCACCGAGTTCATCGATCTGCGCCAGGTACGTTCGCGCAGCCGCCTCGAGCTCGTTTGTCAGCGTTTCCAGGTAGTAGCTCCCGGCCAGCGGGTCCGGTGTCTCGGTGACGCCCGACTCGTGCGCCAGGATCTGCTGGGTCCGCAGGGCCAGGCGAGCAGCCTCCTCCGTCGGCAGCGCCAGGGCCTCGTCGCGGGCATTGGTATGGAGGCTCTGCGCTCCGCCCAGAACGGCGGAGAGTGCCTGGACGGTCGTTCGAACCACGTTGTTGTCCACCGACTGGGCGGTCAGGCTCGAGCCGGCTGTCTGGACGTGGAACCGGCACACCTGTGACCGCGGGTCCCTGGCACCGAACCGGTCGCGCATGATGGTGGCCCACATCCGGCGCGCGGCGCGGAACTTGGCCACCTCCTCGAAGAGCTCGCTCCAGGCGGCGAAGAAGAAGCTCAGCCTGCCCGCGAAGCGATCGACGTCCAGCCCACCGGCCCGGGCAGCCTCGACGTAGGCGATCGCATCGGCCATGGTGAAGGCCAGCTCCTGCGCCGCCGTGGCTCCTGCCTCGCGCATGTGATAGCCCGAGATGGAGATCGTGTTCCAGCGCGGCACCTCAGCTGCGCAGAAGGCGAAGACGTCCGTCACGAGGCGCATGGAGGGCTGCGTCGGATAGATGTAGGTCCCGCGGGCGATGTACTCCTTGAGGATGTCGTTCTGAACCGTGCCGCTGAGCACGCTTCGGGCGATCCCGCGTTTTTCGGCTGCTGCCACGTAAAAGGAGAGCAGGATGGCGGCCGTCGCGTTGATGGTCATGGACGTGCTGACCTCCGCCAGCGGCAACCCGTCGAGCAGCGTCTCCATGTCCAGGAGCGAGCAGATCGGCACGCCCACCCGCCCGACCTCCCCTTCCGCCTGCGTGGCGTCGGAGTCGTAGCCCATCTGGGTCGGGAGGTCGAAGGCTACCGACAGACCCGTCTGGCCGTGGTCCAGGAGGTAGCGGAACCGCCGGTTCGTCTCCGCTGCTGTGGAGAACCCCGCGTACTGGCGCATCGTCCAGAGCCGGCCGCGATACATGGTGGCCTGGACGCCGCGAGTGAAGGGAAACTCGCCGGGACGCCCGAGGTCCCGGTCCTCGTCCAGATCTGCGGTGTCCGCCGGCGTGTAGAGGTCGGCGATGGGGATATCGCTGGTCGTCCGGAACTCCTCCCGGCGCTCCGCGTGCTCGCCGATTGCCTTGGCGCGCGTGCCTGCCCGCCACTTGTCGCGGCCAGGATCCGGAGCTTGCGCTCCCCTTGGCCCCTTGCTCACTCGACGACCACCAGCTCCTGGCCCAGCTCGACTCGATCCCCCGCCGAAACGAGCACTCGACCGATCGTACCGGCTCGGGGCGAGCGGACCTCGTTCTCCATCTTCATCGCCTCGACGCCAAGCAGCGGGGCGCCCTGTTCGACCCCCTCGCCTGCCTGGACGAAGAGGCGGGTGATCCGCCCGGGAATCTGGGCGCGGACGGTCACCCGCGAATGGCTTCCCGCCGACGCGCCGCCCTTCCGGGCGCGATCGCGGAGGCGCGCCCTGCGGGCATCCTCGCTCATCACCTCGAACCGCCAGCCGTCGACCACCACCTCCCACCGGCGGATCCCGGCGGCCCGGTCGCCGGCGCGGAGATCGAGAGGCCGGATCGTGGCAGGATCGCGGTCGTCTGAGAGCGCCAAGAGCTCATCCATTGTCAGCTCGAGCGGCTCGTCTGTTTCCGTCGCAACACGGATCAGCGGCGTCATGCCGTCCATCGCGTCGGCCGCCGTCACCGCGTCGGCCACCGTGCCACGCCGTCCTGCCGTCCCGCGCTCCCCCACCGGTCCCCTGATGGCTCTGGCGGCGAGCGTCCGTCCGTCCCTGGGCTGAGGATCGAAGGTGCTCCGCCATCTGGAGCTTGCATCGCCGCTCGCGCAGCCATGCGGAGGGCTTGCTGGCGGGCCCGTTCCCGATCGTCCGATGGCTGCCATTCGGTCGCCACGAAGTCGAGCGTCACGCCGCCTCGAGCGAAGGCTTCGTGTTTGGCCAACCAGCGGTGAAAAGGAATCGTCGTCTGAAGCCCACCGACGTCGAACTCACCAAGGGCTCGCGAGAGGCGGCTGAGCGCCGTCGGCCGATCGGGGGCCACCACAAGAAGCTTGGCCAGCAGCGGGTCGTAGTCGGCCCCGACCCTGGTCCCCTCCTCCACCCCGGCATCGACCCGCACGCCGGGACCAGCCGGGCTGACCCAGCGCGTCAGCAGGCCGGGCGTGGGTGCGAACCCTCGCCCGGGGTCCTCGGCGCTGATCCGGACTTCGATCGCGTGACGATCCGGCTCGGCGGCACGTTCGCCAGCATCGCGAACTCGCTGAGACAGGGGCTCGCCCGCGGCGAGTCGCAACTGCTCGTGGACGAGATCCAGGCCCGTAACGAGCTCCGTCACGCCGTGCTCGACCTGGAGCCTGGCGTTGACCTCCAGGAACCAGCTCGCTCCTGATGGCTCGACGAGGAACTCAGCCGTTGCTGCGTTCTGGAGCCCGACTGCTCCAGCCACCTTGACCGCACTGTCGAACAGCGTACGGCGCACGTCGGTCGACAAGCCCGGAGCCGGTGCTTCCTCGACCAGCTTCTGGTGGCGCCGCTGAACGGAGCAATCGCGCTCCCCGAGCGCCACCACGTTGCCCGCGGCGTCGCCGAGCAGCTGGACTTCCACGTGACGGGCACCCTCCACAAGCCGCTCGAGATAGACCGAACCGTCGCCGAAGGCGCCCTCGGCCTCCGCTGCGGCCGTCGCTAGGGCGCCCGGAAGCTCCGCCTTGCTGTCGACACGGCGCATGCCCCGCCCACCCCCGCCAGCAGCCGCCTTGACGAGCAGGGGCCATCCGATGCGGTCCGCAATTTCGATGATCCCGGCCATCTGTTCCGGGCTGACGGGCGCGGCCTCCAGCGTGCCGGGCACGATCGCCACACCGACGGCACGTGCGGCCCGCCTGGCGGCGAGCTTCTCCCCGAGCCCGGCCAGCGTCTCCGCCGAAGGCCCCACGAAGGTCAACCCGGCGTCAGTGCAGAGCCGCGCGAACTCGGGCCGCTCGGAGAGGAAGCCATAGCCCGGGTGCACGGCATCGGCATCGGCGGCGCGGGCCGCGTCGATGAGCCGGGCAGCGTCGAGGTATCCCCGTTCAGCGCTGGGGCCGAGCGAAATGGCCACGTCCGCGGCGCGAACGTGCGGGGAACTGGCGTCGATGTCGGTATACACAGCCACCGACCGGATGCCGAGCTCGCGACACGCCCGAACGATCCGGAGCGCGATCTCACCCCGGTTCGCCACCAGAACGGTTGCGAACGGAGGCCTGACCCCGGCTGCCGTCGTCGCGGTCACTCGTACCACTGTTTATTCGCGCGGCGCAAGGCGCGCGAGCCGGCGGCCGGCTTCATCAAGCGTGGGCAGCCGCTTAGGGAACGCGAACCTGAGCTGCTCTGCTCCCAGCTCCGGACGAGCGTAGAACGAGCTACCGGGGACGCCCGCCACGCCGATTTCTTCGACCAGCCACTGAGCGAACGCCCGGTCATCCACCAGGCCATGCCGGGCCAGATGATCGGAAATCCCCGCGATCACGTAATACGCACCAGCCGGTCGGGAGACGGTGAATCCGGCGCGCTCCAGGAGGTCGCAGAGCCGATCGCGCCGCTCCTGGTATTCCGCTCTGAGCTGACGATAGAACGATGCTGGAAGGCCGAGTGCCACGACCCCCGCCGCCTGGAGGGGCGCCGGGGCCGCCACCGTGAGGAAGTCGTGTACCTTGCGGATCGGTCCGCCCAGGCCGGGTGTGGCGATGGCCCAACCCACCCGCCAGCCTGTCACGGAATAGGTCTTGGAGAGTGCGCTGATCGTCACGGTCCGCTCTGCCATGCCGGGCAGCTGCGCCAGGAAGTGATGCGTGGCTCCGTCGTAGACGATTTGCTCATAGATCTCGTCGGTGAACGCCAGGAGGTCGTGCTCGATACATAGCGAAGCGATCAGCTCGAGCTCCTCACCGGCGAACACCTTGCCAGTGGGGTTGTGCGGTGTGTTGACCACGATGGCCCGGGTGCGCCCGCCGATGGCGGCCCGCAGCGCATCCGGATCGAAGGTCCAGTCCGGAGGGTTGAGTGCGACCGTCCGAACGACACTACCGGCCAGGCGTGCGTCCGGGCCGTAATTTTCGTAGAAGGGCTCGAAGAGGACGACCTCGCTGCCCGGATCGATCAGGGCGAGGAATGCCGCGGCCATGGCCTCGGTCGAACCGCACATCACGGTGATCTCGCGCTCGGGGTCAATATCCGCCCAGCCTCTCGCGGAGTAGCTGGCCGCGATGGCTTGCCGGAAATCTGGCGCCCCCCAGGTGATCGGATACTGGTTCACATCGGCGCGGATTGCCGCCACGGCGGCCTCTTTGACTTCGTCCGGCGCGGGGAAGTCCGGGAAGCCCTGGGCAAGATTGACAGCGTCATGCGCCCGCGCAAGGCGCGTCATGTCACGGATGACCGACTCGGTAAAGGTCGCCACGCGTTCCGCGCCGTAGCTCGTCAAAGGCTCCTCCGGACTGTCTTTGCGCAAAGACACCGCCTGCACTCAGAGCGGAATGTTGCCGTGTTTCCGCGGCGGGTTGCGATCGCGCTTGGTAGCAAGCATGGCTAACGCGGCCGCCAGGCGCGCCCGCGTTTCCGAGGGCAGGATGACGTCGTCGACGTACCCCCGGCCTGCGGCCACGTAGGGGTTCGCAAACCGCTTTTCGTAGTCGGCAACCAGGGCTGCCCGCGTTCCAGCCGGGTCCTCTGCGGCCGCCAGCTCGTCCCGGAAGATGATGTTGACCGCGCCGTCGACGCCCATCACGGCGATCTGGGCGGTCGGCCAGGCAAGGTTGATGTCGCCCCTGATGTGCTTGCTGCTCATGACGTCGTATGCCCCGCCGTAGGCCTTTCGGGTGATCACCGTCACCTTCGGCACTGTTGCTTCTGCGTACGCATACAACAGCTTTGCACCATGACGGATAATTCCACCGTGCTCCTGTGCCACGCCAGGGAGGAAGCCCGGAACGTCGACGAGCGTCAGCAGCGGCACGTTGAAGCAGTCGCACATTCGGACGAACCGTGCTGCCTTGTCCGACGCATCGATGTCGAGCGCTCCCGCCAGGACGGTGGGCTGCTGAGCCACGATACCGATCGTCCGGCCAGCGACGCGGCCAAAGCCGACGAGGATGTTCGCCGCCCAGCCAGGCTGAAGCTCCAGGAAGTCCCCGTCATCGATGAGGCGCACGATGACCTCGCGCATGTCGTATGGCTTGGACGGATCTTCCGGGACGAGCGAGTCAAGCTCCGGGTCGGCTCTGTCGTCCGGGTCAGTGGTCGCAGCCCGGGGAGGCTCCTCCAGGTTGTTCTGCGGCAGGTGAGAAAGGACGCGACGCGCCAGCTCGATCGCGGCTGCTTCGTCGGCTGCTGCGAGATGAGCCACGCCGCTGATGGTGGTATGCGTTGCGGCGCCACCCAAGCGCTCACGATCCACCTCCTCGTGGGTCACCGCGCGCACCACGTCCGGCCCGGTGACGAACATGTAACTGGTTCCCTCGACCATGATGGTGACATCCGTGATAGCCGGCGAGTAGACCGCACCTCCGGCACAGGGGCCCATGACGAGCGAGATCTGCGGCACCACTCCGGACGCGAGCGTGTTTCGCAGGAAGATGTCCGCATACCCGCCGAGTGAGACGACCCCTTCCTGAATGCGCGCGCCGCCCGAGTCGTTGAGGCCGATGATCGGCGCCCCGGTTTTCATCGCCAGGTCCATCACCTTGCAGATCTTTTCCGCGTGCGCCTCCGAGAGCGAGCCGCCGAAGACCGTGAAGTCCTGGCTGAAGACGAACACGAGGCGCCCATCGATCGTGCCGTGACCGGTGACGACGCCGTCACCTAGGTACCGCTCGTCATCGAGGCCGAAGTCGTGCGAGCGATGTGCCACGAACGGATCCAACTCGACCAATGACCCAGCGTCCAGCAGAAGATCCAACCGCTCCCGCGCCGTCAGCTTGCCGCGCGCGTGCTGTTGGTCGACGCGGGCGGCACCGCCACCTTGTCGCGCAGCCGCTCGCATCTCGAGCAGACGGCGCGTCGACTCTCGCTCTTCGCTCACAGTCGGATCGTACAGCGAGTCGTTGCCCAAAACGCATCGCACGAAGCCCGCACGCTCGGCGCGGAACCGCCCGTTGTCCACAGAAACGGTGAACAACTCTGTTTTCGTGTGGATAACCCCTTGGCCGGGGCGGGCGATTGCAGTACAGTTCGCGCGACGCCGGAGCGCTGCGGAGCGGAGGACAGATCGGACCAGTGGCAAACGTCATCGCCATCGCGAATCAGAAGGGCGGCGTCGGCAAGACGACGACGGCCATCAATCTCGCGGGCGCGCTGGCGGAGCAGGGCTACCGAATCGTCTGCGTCGACATGGATGCACAGGCCAACCTCACGGTGGGGCTCGGGATCAACCTGGGCACCGTCCAGCAATCCATGGCCGACGTCCTCGCCGAGTCGCGAGCTACCTTTCAGGACGTCGTCATCCCCACCCAGACGATGGGGATCGACGTCGCCCCTTCCACGCTCGAGCTGGCGTCGACCGAGGTGGAGCTCTTCACCGCGATCGGTCGGGAGCACGCGCTGCGAGGGGCTCTCCAGGGCTGGGCTCAGCGTCACTACGATTACGTCCTCATCGACTGCCCGCCAACACTTGGGCTTCTGACGATCAACGGGCTGGTTGCCGCGAACTCCGTGATCATCCCCGTGCAGACCCAGTACTACGCGCTGAAAGGTCTCACCGCCCTGGTCCGCGTGGTCGCGCAGATCCGGGCCAAGGGCCTCAATCGCGACCTCCGAGTGCTCGGGCTCCTGCCGACGTTCTACGACTCTCGGACAATTCTGGGACGCGAGATGCTCGAGGAGCTACGAGAGCTCGGCGACCACCACGTCTTCAAGAGCATCATCAAGCAGACCATCCGTCTGGGCGAGGCGCCGCTCGCCGGTCGGCCAGTCACCGCGTACGCCGGCGGATCAGAGGCAGCTCGCGCGTTTCGCGAGCTGGCTCGGGAGGTAATCGATCTTGGCTAGCTCGAAATTCCGGGCAACGGCCGCGCAGCGCCTCTCAGAGGAGCGCGACCTTTCGCCGTCCATCCTGAGCCTTCTTGCCCCGAACGGAGACTCGAAGCAGCGCGCCATCAGGCAGATCGACGTCGAACAGGTCGACACCAACCCGGGCCAGCCGAGGATGATCTTCGACCAGGAAACGCTCGACGAGCTGACTGCTTCCGTTCGTCAGCATGGTGTCCTGCAACCTGTCCTTGTTCGGCCGATGGCAGGTGGCAGGTTTCAGCTGATCGCCGGAGAGCGTCGCTGGCGGGCGTCGCGCGCGGCAAAACTCGAAACGATCCCCGCGATCATCGAGGACATCGATGACGACACCGCACTCGAGATTGCGATTATCGAGAATCTGCAACGCGAGGACCTGTCGCCTCTCGACGAAGCGCTGATGTACCAGCGGATGACGCGCGACCACGGCTACAGCCTTCGCAAACTGGCTCAGAAGCTCGGCAAAGACAAGGGCTACATCGAAAACCGCCTTCGTTTGGCGGACGCTCCCAATGAAGTCAAGCAGCTGGTGTCTTTGCGCAAAGACACCGTCTCACACGCATACGAGCTAATGAAGATCGAGGATCCGAAGCGCCGACGGCGGCTCGCCGAACAGGTGGCCCGCGGCGAGCTCAGCCTGATGAAGCTGCGTGACCGGGTCGAGGGGAGACGGACGCGCCCGGCAACCGAAGCGCTCGATCCCACCGACCCGGCTCTCGACGAAACGGAGAGAGACGATGCATCACCCATGCAGGCGGCGGTAACCCCAACCGTGGATCCCGTCCCGTACTACGCCATCGGCGCCTGGACGGGGTCTCGACCAGCTGATCCGATCACCGACGAATCGCTGGTGTCTGCCAAGGCTCATCTCTCCGAGGCACTCGAAGAGCTCGTCAGCGTCCTCCGCTCGCCCGATGCCCTTTCGGCAGTCGGCGAAGTGGACCGGAGCAACCTAGCGAAGTACCTGACGATTTCAAAGCTCAAGCTCGAGAACGCGATCGCAGTCCTGCGCTCCGGAACAGCAGCCCCCGAATAGCGGCGGCACGCACCAGCCGGAAAGGCCCTCAGCGACGCGCGCGGGCGTCAGATGTAGGCGATCTCGAGGAAGTTCGCCGCTAGGAAGCGCCGGAGCCGTTTCCCTCCATCGGTCGTCTGGCTACGGATCCCGGAAACCAGGCAGTGCAGCGAGACGGCCGGCACCATGATCTCGCCTGCGTCTGTGAAGCCGACGGTTGATGGAGGGCAGCCGCCCGCGGCAAAGACCCGTTCCAGCTCCCTGGGCCCGATCGCGGCGGCCTTCATGAAGTCCTCGAGGACGCGCCTGACACCCCGCCGAATGGACAGGTCGCGCAGCAGCTCCATCGCCCAGGCGTCGACCTGGTCGTCGGGCTGCTCCTCCAGACGGCGGGCGTATTCCTCGGCATCCGCTGACAGCCCCGTCGCAGCCACCTAAACCTCCTCTGACTGCCCGCGGCCGCGGGCAGTCAGAGGATAGCCGACGCTCCGGACACGGAGCTGCCACGTTATGCGGCGGCCGCCGGCCTCAATTCCCAGAGATCGGCAAGGGCGCCGTCATCTCCGACGCCACCGAAGAGCAGGACGCGATCCGTCGACCCATCCATCACCAGCGCCGCTCCCGATCGCCCTGAGGGCAGATCTCCCGATGTGACCACCTCACGCCAGGACAGGGTTGCCAGATCGAGGGCCCAGAGGTCGTTCAGCGGTTGGCCCCCCAGGTCGTCGCCACCGAAGATGAAGGCCTGACCAGCGACCGAAGTCTGCGCGTACAGCTGCCGCGCGGGCGGCGCGTCCGGCTGGCGGAGCTCGTCCCATGCCGTCCTCACCTCTCCCCCACCGACGGTCAGGGCCCAGAGATCACCGAGCGCATTGACGCCGTTCGTCTGACCGCCGTAGAGCAGAAACCGACCCTGCGGCGTCCACAGGCAGTCATGAAGACAGCGCTCGACTGGAGTAGTGCCGGAGGGCCGCTCCTCGGCCCAGGTTCCAGTCTCAAAGTCGTAGGACCGAGTGTCGGCGAAACGGCCGCTGTCGGTGAATCCGTGGCTGATCCATAGCCGACCGTCCGGTCCGATAGAGGCGCAGGAACCATAGCGAGCAGCCGGCGGCTCGCCGCCGCTGTCCAGCTCCCGCCACGAACGGGTCTCGGGGTCGTAGGCCCACAGGTCGTCAAAGAAGGTCGAGCCTGCCTGGCCCGACCAGACGACGAGGCCCAGATCTTCCACCCAGGTCGCCGTATGGCCAAAGCGCTCATCGGGCTGCTGGCCGCTGGGCTCGAGCCGCTCCCAGGCCCCATCCTCAAACGTGAAGCGCCAGAGGTCGCCAAAGGGTGTCGAGCCATCCCTGCCGCCATAGAGATATGCCGCCGCGCCCGCCGCGTCCACGGTCCAGGTATGGTCCTCGCGGGCGGCTGGGGCAGGACCCTGCGCCTCAAGGGGCAGCCAGGCGAGGTCGGCGGTCCATGGATCGGCGGGCAGCTCGGAGGGCAGTTCGCCCGTCTCTGTTTGCGTTGCCTCCGGGTCTGGGGACCCCAGCAGCTCGGGCGAGTCCGGCTCAGCGGTCCGGGTCCCGCCGGACGGCGTGCTACCTGTCGGGTCGCCCGTGGCCGACGCTTCGGTTCCCACGATGGTAGCCCGCGATGTGGCGGATGTCGGCCGCGGCGAGCTCACTGCCCCGCCGCTCGAGTCACTCCCGGCGCAGGCTGCCGCGACAACGACAAGCGCCGCGAGGAGGGCGAACGACCGCCTGGGCCGACTCGCCGGGCGGGCGGGTACCGCCTCCTGCGCTAGTGGTCGGTGCGAGTCAGGGCCGTCGAGGCCCGACCGGACGCGGAGCGGCCACGGGGGGAGCGCTGCCCGTCGGGACGCTTCCTCGCGGCGCCGCGGCCCCCGGCCGCGGAGGTGGCGCTGGAGGTTTCGAGCGGAATCCGCCCATCGATTCTCAGGTATACG
>JACDFU010000148.1 GCA_013815585.1 Chloroflexota bacterium | reverse complement strand
CCAGGATTCCGAGCGCACCACGGCTGATCTCGGGTCCGAGTAATGCGGATTGCCAGCCCACCGTGAGGGTGTCGCGTCCGAAGACGCCCGTATACGTGGGCACGCCCGCGTTCGGGATCCAGGCGGAAGCAGTGTCGCCGTCGAGTTCGCGATCACGGAGGGCGAATAGATCCTCCATCGCACGATCGACGGCTCTGCCCAGTAGGGATGGGGTCGATTCGACCGTCGAGCGCGTTCTTCGCCAAGCTTCGGCTTCATTGTCGCGGCGGCGGTCCGACGCCGGGCCGCGCCAGCGACCGTCGACGAGGGATTCGACGCGAAGGGCGACGGACCAGCTCGCGCCCGGCCCGAGCTCCGGCCGCCAGACGAACGTCCCCGAACCGGATATTTCCGTCGTCGTCGATGCGGTCGGGATGAGTCGCACGCCCCGCTCGAGGCGGCGTTTGCCGTGGACCGCACGATAGACGAGCTCCAGCCCGCCGTCCTCCCGCCGGGTTCCCGTTGTCTTGCCCTTCTGGCGTCGGGCGCCGCCGATCTCCTGGACGTCGGCGAAGTCGCCATCGACCTCGAGGCGGATCTCCGGGGTCAGCCCGATCATGCTCCGGTTGATCAAGGTGATGTCCTCGGCCATGCCCGGGCCGACGCGGGTTTCGATCCGAACTTCGATCGCATCCTGGGGCAACTTCGGCCCCCCGGCCTCGCCGCCGGTCTGCTTTGCGAGGAGCGTCGTCAGTCGCCGATCATGCGCCAAGTCGCCTGACGAGACGAAGGTGAGGTCGTGCCCGTCGATCGTGAGACGTCGGCGGGACAGGACGCGCGTATCGTGGTCGAACAGCCCCTCGGGATCGTCCGAGATCGTGCCGTCTGGACGGCTGCACAAGACCGTATAGTCGGCGTACAGAAGGTGACGTGATGGACTGAACGGATCGACAGGCACGGCTCACCGCTGGCGACGGATGATCCTTCGAACCACCTGGCCGATGGCTGTCAGCGCGCCGATCGCGCCCAAGTTCACCGGTGGGCCCCGAGAATGTCGATTCCTGTATCGGTCGCGGTGCCGAGGGCGATGTGGCCGACCAGCCCGCGCCAATGCGATTCGAGCGGATAAGCACCGAATGAACCCGCTAGACCGAGCTTCGAATTGACGTACTCGTCGTTGACAGCCCACAGGATCAGGCCGTAGAGCACGCCTCGACCGGCACCCAGGATCGGCAGTCGGTTGCGGAGCGCTCCATACAGCGCACCTGGGACCATGCCGAGGCCATAGTGGATGGCGGTAGTCGCCATCGATCGTTGCTCCGGCTTCATGACGATGCCGAAGATCGCTTCGGTCCGGTCGACGAGGTTCGCGACCGCACCCTGGCCGTTCGGACTCGCCGCCTTTTCCCGCTGCGGGAGATCCTTCGGCTGGCTCGCGAGCACTCCGGTCGTTACCAGATCCATCAGCCAGGTCCCGATCGCACCGGCGATCGCGCCTCGTACTGCATCCTTCATGCGGCGACTACTTGCATGGCGGTGGCCTCATGTGGTTCGCCGTGTTGATCGATGACGACCTGGGCCCGACGCGCGAGCCATCTCGGGGAGCAAGTTGGCGGCGAGGGCAGCAAGCCGAAACCAACGGAACCGTCGAGTGTGCATCGTTCTCTCCTGTCATCAGTGGATGCGCGGCGCCAGCCGGGGCGGATGGGTCCACCGGCGTTGCAGCGTTGTGTCAATGGACTTCCTTGGTGCGCGACGGCGGACGTGGAGGCCCGCCGTCGTCACGTCGATCGGCGCCCGACTACCTGGGCGGGAACTGCGAGAGCGGGGCCGGATCGAATCGCCATGACTTCGAGCGTACGTCATCCGGATCTCCTGTTGGGGCAGTCCTGGCGCGTAGCGCACAGACAGCTATCCTCGCGCCGCCAGATGACGCGGACGTGAACGTGCCATCTCGGTCTCGCCTCAAAGGCCATTGAAAAGATCACAACGACGTTGCTGCGCCACCATCGCCTGCTCGACCCGCACGGCGGCTGTCAGCTCGATCTCGCTGCTGGTCTGCAAGCCCCACGCCGAGGGGCGGCGCCGCTCCAACCAGAACGTGATCGCGGAGATCGAGCCCCGGCCGGCAGCACGTTCCAGAAGCCCGGGAGGCTGGTCACAGATCATCTCCAAAGCTGATCCGTCGCTGGGCCGCGAGAGCCGGTTCGACGCCGGTGCTCGCCGCATAGCGGCTCAGCATTTCCCGACTGCGCCAGCCGAGGAGTCGCATGGCATCGGTTTCCTGCATTCCCTTGGCAAGCATTGCGTGAGCAACCGAATGGCGAAGTTGGTGGCCATGAACGCCGGTGAGGCCAGCCTGACGGCCACGGTCGGCGACCATGTGGCCGATCCCTGATTCACCGAAAGCGCCCTTGCGGCCGAGCCAGAGGCTGGGCAGTCGAGCGCTCGGGTGCTTCGCTCGGAGACGGAGGTACCGGTCGATTGCCTTGATCGTCTTGGTGTCCAGGCCGACGATCCTCTCCCGGCGACCTTTCCCGAGCACACGAATGACACCTTGATCGAGGTCCAGGTCGTTAGTGGCTGGGTCGTCGGCGGTGTACCGGAGGCCGGCTACCTCAGCCAGCCTGGCCCCGGTGGAGATGAAGGTGCGCAGAATGGCGGCGTCTCGACGCTCGTCGAAGGTTCGGCCCGACTCGCACGTTCCGAGGAGCGCCCTCAGTTCCTCCTCGCGGAGTACGGGAACTGGCTGCTCAGGTAGCCGAGGCGGCTGCATCCGCTCCATGGGGCTAGACCTGATCTCGCCTTCCGCGACGAGCCACGCAAAAAAACTGCGGATGCCGCGATAGCGATTGTGGGCGGTCGTGGGCTTCCACGGCGCGCCGTTCGCATGCCGGCGGGAGAGAAGGTCCTCGATGAACGACTCGACGTGCTCGCGCTTGATCTTTGCTACGTCAGTGCATGCCTCGGGCCGCCAGGAACTCGGCAAGTTGCTGCACTGCCTCGGCGTACGTCTGGATGGTGCGGGGTGAGATGTTGGAGGCGCGAAGGTGTTCGAGCGCTGTGGTCCAGTCCCTGACCTCCTGAAAGGGGAGCATGTGCTCTAATTGAGCACGAAACAGTGCGCCCGTAGCTCAGCGGATAGAGCGTCTGCCTCCGGAGCAGAAGGTCGTGGGTTCGAGTCCCGCCGGGCGCGCCAGTTCTCAGTCGCTCCGGGCGAGCTGCTTCGCGCGCTCTAGGACCGTGTCCATCATCGACCCCGTAAGCCTGCCCGTGAAGGTGTTCTGCTGGCTGGGATGGAAGGTCCCGAGCAGCGTGTAAGGCCCGATCCGAGCCTCCAAGCCATGCCCGAATCGCGGGGCCGGCCGCACCACCTCCCCCAGCGCTGCGAGAGCGCGTACCGCGCCATCCCAGGCGTAGGCGCCGAGTGGCAACACGACCCGCACCGATGTGAGGGTTCGGAGCTCGCGGACCAGATAGGGCAGGCAGTTGTCGCGCTCGACGGGCGTGGGACGGTTGCCTGGAGGCGCGCAGCGGTTGACGGCCCCCACGTAGACACCGCGTAGCTTCAGCCCGTCGCCCCAGCCGATGGACGTGGGCCGGTTGGCGAACCCGGCTCGATGAAGCGCCGCGAACAGGAAGTCGCCCGAGCGATCGCCGGTGAAGATCCGCCCGGTTCGGTTGCCACCGTGGGCGGCGGGCGCCAGGCCGCAGATGAGGATCCGCGCCTCCGGATCGCCCCAGCCCGGCACTGGCCTGCCCCAGTACTCGTCATGCGCAAAGCGCGCGACCTTCTCGCGGGCGACGAGCTCGCGCCAGGCCACGAGCCTGGGACAGCGGAAGCAGTCGGAGACCTCGAGTGCGAGGCGGGTCAGCTCGTACGCGACGTCCGGCTCGGCCCTTGGGCGGCCTGGCATGTCGGTCAGGTCAGGCCGTCCAGGCGGGCAGCCGGCCATCTCAGGCCACCAGCGGCCGGACGATCTCCTCCAGCTGCGCCCGATTGCCCGGGGTCCGGAAGTCGAGCAGCGGGTGCGACTCGAGCAGCCGTTCGTCGACCCGCCCGGCCCGGCGAACGTAGACCGCCGGGTGGATGTCGCCGCGATCGTCGGTCTCGACGGCCACCGCCAGCGCGTCCGGTCCCGACGAGTCGACGAACCAGGCAAGCGGAACGATCCCCTCGTCGCGAATGCCCGATCCGGCTTCGACGGAGATCGCCCGGGCCAGGTAGGAGCGCTGATTCCAGAGCTCGGGCGCCTGGGTGGCCTCGTCGAGGAGATAGGGCACCACCGCCGCTGCCTCCAGCTCTGGCCGGGGCCGCTGCCAGCCGAAGTGCCGTTCGGCGATCTGCTCGGCCAGCACGCGCGCGTTGTAGCGGTATCCCGCGA
Source organism: Chloroflexota bacterium (assembly GCA_013815585.1). GTDB lineage: Bacteria > Chloroflexota > Limnocylindria > Limnocylindrales > CSP1-4 > JACDFU01. Next base: position 2,095 of record JACDFU010000148.1, on the reverse strand, counting down.
CCGCGCCTGAGCTGGAAGGGATGCCGTATTTCTTGAGCCCGGCAGCGCCCTGCGTGATCGTGCCCGCAAAAAAGATGCCGGGCACCGTGGCGCTCTCCCAGAAGGGCGACTGCGCCGGGAGCCGGCTCTGGCCAAAGAGGGCGACCCCGAGCGCAGCCAGGTCGCGAAGTGGGGCCTGGAAGCCTGTCGCGGCGATGACATCGTCCGCCTCGACGACGAGCGGCTGGCCGTTCTCGCTCCGGCGAGTGTGCACGAGGAAAGCGTCGCCGCGGCGCTCCACCCGCTCGATCGAGGCGTTCACGACGTGGACGCCGCCACCGACCACGAAGTCCTCGACCGGCTGGAGGTAGCGGGCCCGGATTCCGGCGAGCGAATGGTTGGTGATCGAGAAGGTGGCCGAGCGGGGCGAGGCCAGCACGATCGACCGAGCCCAGGGCAGCAGCCCGTTCGCCAGCTCAAAGCCCGAGTTCTGCTTGCCGATGATGAAAAGACGACGACCGGCGTACGTCTCGGCCGGTCGAGTATCGACGTAATGGGGCACCTGGTCCATGCCGGGCCCCGGAGGCGTCCATGCTTCGGCCACGCCCACCGCGAAGACGCAGATCCGAGCGCGATACTCACCCTCATCGGTGACGATCACGAACCGGTCGCCCTCCGCCGACGCCTCCCTTTGGGAGCTCTCCCAGCGGCACCCATAGCGAACCGGCAGCCCAGTTCGCTCCACGAACGTGGCGAGGTTCCGCTCCATGTCGGGGCGAGTGGGGAACTCCGACGTGCCGTCCATCAGGCCGGCCATGACCGCGCGATGGTCAGGATCGTCCGCCAGCAGGCTGTTCCAGTCGTACCACTCGTAGGCACGCGTGTCGCGCTCGGCCGGTGCGTACGGCTTGGTCCAGCTCAGGAGGCGCTGGAAGAAGGGAAACCGGCGGAACATGCCCCCGGGCGCCTCATCCGCCGAGAGGAGCGCGTGCTCGATCCCCAGGCGCTGGAGGCAGTAGCTCACCTGGAGTCCGCCCGGGCCGCTGCCGATGACCACGACCGGGTACTCGCCCGGGGGGAACGGCCGCCCGTCCTCGGAGGGTCTGCCAGCTGCTAGCCCCGCCACTGGTTCGCAGCCCGAAGGCGGCGCGCCTGCGCCTGCAGCATGCGGTACATGACCTCCGGCCGCTCGAGCAGGAAGGCGCGCAGGGTGGGTCCGGCCAAATGCAGGCATCGCAACGGCCCAAGCGCGACCACGTCGGCCACCGGCGGCTCCTCCAGCAGGACGGACACTTCGCCGAAGAAGTCACCGCGGCGCAGGATCGCGCGCTGCTCGCCGTCGACGCGGATGGCGACCTCGCCCTCCAGGATCACGTAGAAGCCGGTGCCGCTGAAACCCTGACGGATGATGCGCTCGCCCTCAGCGTGCCACTCCTCCGAGAAGGCGTGCGCGACCGACTCGAGTTGGGCACGGTTGAGGTCGGCGAAGAGGCCCAGGCCGGCCAGCTCGTCGAGGCCATCGATGGGCCTCGATGCGTCGCTCACGGGGTTCACGCTCATGGAAGGACGATGGTACGTCCCTCGGAGGTCCGCTTGTGCGTCGATGAACCAGCACACAGACTCTCCGAAGCCCAACGCCACAGGAGAACCGATGACCCAGCCCCGTCGGCTGCGCCGCCTCGCCCTGCCCGTCCTCGTCGTGCAGATGCTCGTTCTGGCGCTCGGCGCCATGGCCCCCGCGGGAGCCGGCGCAATCCATGACGACCGCCTCCCCGACCTGCGCATGCTCACACCGCGCGAGTTCCATACCCAGACCTACGCGGGACAGCGGCGGCTGCGCTTCTCCACGATCATGGTCAACGTCGGGCAAGGGCCCTTCGAGGTTCGGGGCCGCCGCTCATCCACGTCCAGCTCGCTGATGTCGATCCGCCAGCGGATCTACACCGATTCGGGCATCCGTGATCGCCTGACCGACGCGGTCATGAAGTACACCGGTGACGGGCACGACCACTGGCACGTTCAGCGCATCGCGCGCTACGAGCTGCTGCGTCCGGGGAACAAGCCGCTGCCCTCTGCCAAGATCGGCTTCTGCTTCTTCGATACCACCGCCTATGAC
>JACDFU010000217.1 GCA_013815585.1 Chloroflexota bacterium | reverse complement strand
GGTCCGCCTTCTTCTCGAAGAGCCCGTCGACCAGCGCCCGGCGGTCGACCAAGAGCGCCAGTGCCTGCCGGACGCGCTTGTCGCGGAAGGGCTCCTTGTCGGTGCGCATGTGCACCTGGTCATGGGCCGAGGAGCGCAGCGCGATTGACCGGACATTCGGATCGCTCAGCAGCGGCTTGCCGTTCGAGACCGAGAACTGGGCGAGGACGTCGATCTCATCGCCTTGCATACCGAGGACCGCCGCCTCCTCCTGGCCGTAGAAGGTCAGCTCGCTGCGATCCGCGTTGGGCTTGGCGGTGTCCCAGTAGTCGGGGTTCTTCACGTAGGTCAAGCTGACGTTGGGCGTGTACTTCTCGAGCATCCACGGGCCCGTTCCGATGAGCGTCTTCTCCCAGTTGCCGTCGAAGTCGCGCGGCAGGATGATCGCGTTGTAGTTGTCGGAGGACACGAGGTAGGGGAAGTTCCCGTTCGGGGCGTCGAGCTCGAACTCGACGGTCATGTCGTCGACCGCCTTGGTATTGCCCTTGGAGAGCACGCCCCGGAACGCCGACAGCGAGTTCGAGCCGACGTCGGGGTCGGCGAGCCGGTCGATCGTCGCCACGACGTCCGCCGCCGCGAGCGGCCGGCCGTCCTGGAACTTGACCCCGCGACGGAGCTTGAACGTCCAGACGGAGCCGTCGCGGCTCGGCTTCCAGCTCTCGGCGAGCCGTGGCTGCAGCTTGAGCTCGCTGTCGGCCCAGATCAGGTACTCGCCGCTCTGGCCGAGGATGGCGATCCCGCCGCCGTCTGTGATTGTGAGCGGGTCGAGCTCCCCGGACGGCGTCACGATGCCAGAGCGGATGGTGCCGCCTTTCGTGACCTTCACGGACTCAGACTGGCTCGTCTGCGGGCCGGGCTCCTGACCAGAGCCGCAGGCGCTTGCGAGGAAGCCCAGGAGCGGCAGAGAGACACCGATCACCGTCCCGCGGCGCACAAACTCGCGCCGGCTGATCGCGCCCGCGCGGTACGCGTCGATCAGGTCGTTCTCGATCTCGCTGCTGCGCGAGCGCACGCCATCAACCCAAATCCGACTCTCGTTCATCCTCGCACCCCTCCTTGACTTCCGTTAGACGAAAGTGCTTTCATCTGGCCGGAACTATGGTGGAACCGAGGGACCTCTGTCAAGTTGCGCTCGCTGATCGGCGGCGAGTGCTCCAATAGCGGCGGGCGTTCTTGCTGAGCGTGCCTGCGATCTGTGCGTCGGACCCGGGATCGATCCAGCCTCAGACGTCGGTCCGCTGACCCGTCGAGAGCCGTCGGCGGGTGGCCTGGCCGAGACTCACCTGCCCTTCGGTGGCATGGGCGCCAGCGGCAACGGATCGCGCGACACCGGCCTCGGGCCCATGACGACATACACCGAATGGAAGTCGTAGCTCGCACGGCCGGCACCGTGCTAATGCCTTTCGCGTCTGAACAGCTCCCGCCGTAATGCACTGGCGCTCGGTCATCCGGAAGCCGCTGGTCGACCTTGGGCCGTACGTGCCGGGCTCCAGCGCCGAGGACGTTCGGCGCCGTCACGGCCTCTCAGAGGTGGCTCGCCTGAACTGGAACGAGGGGCTGTTCGGGCCGCTGCCGGGCGTGCTCGAGGAGGTCGCCACCAGCCTGGAGGACGCCTGGGCGTACCCCGAGCGGACCTACGGCGAGCTGCGCGAGCGCCTGGCCCAGTGGCTGGGAGCGGACGTCGATCAGATCCTCCTAGGCCACGGGATCCAGGCGCTGGTGCTGACGCTGGTCGCCGCCTTCGTTGAGCCCGGCGACCGCGTCGTGGTCCCGCACCCGACCTACGGCCTCTACGCCCAGGCATGCCGAGCGGCAGGCGCTAGGATCGAGCGCGTTGCGTGCCCAGATCTGGCGCTCGACCTCGACCTGATGGCGGAGGTCGCCCGCGAGAGCGCCGCGCGCCTCGTGTTCGTCTGCGATCCGAACAACCCCACCGGGCTGCGGCTCGGGGGCGCGGAGTGGGCGGCCTTTCTCGACGCGCTGCCCGGGGGCTGCGTCGTGGTCGCCGACGAGGCCTACGCCGATTACATCACGCCGGACGAGCGTATTGACCGGCTCGCCGACGTCCACGGGGGGCGGCCCGTGTTGGTCCTGCG
>JACDFU010000216.1 GCA_013815585.1 Chloroflexota bacterium | reverse complement strand
GTTCTGCTCCTGGGCTCGGACCACCGAACGACCGGCGGCGGTTACCGGACCGACACGATGATCGTCGTCAGCACCGTGCCCGAGACGAAGGAAGTGTCTGCTGTGAGCGTCCCGCGCGACGTGGCCCAGTTCCCGCTCCCCGAGGGCGGCGTGTATGGCCCCAAGGTCAACGGGCTCTATTCGACCTACCTGGAGCGCGTGGGCGGAGAGGGCCACGCCGGGGCCGGGCCCCTGATGAAGGTAACCTTCGCGAACGCCCTGGGGATCGAGATCGACTACTACGTCTTCATCGGTTTCGGGGGCGTGGTGGAGCTGATCGATGCGGTCGGAGGCGTGGAGGTCACGCTGGAGGAAACCTACAGCGATCCCAGCTACCAGGTCAGTCCGAGCGAGATTGGCGTCACCTTTCCGGCCGGGGTGAACCAGTTGGACGGTGAGCGAGCGCTGATCTTCGCCCGCAGCCGCAAGGGCGACAACGACTTCGAACGGGCCCGGCGCCAGCAGCTCCTGGTCGCGGCGGCCGTCAAGGCGGTGGCAGAGCGGGGCCTCGACCAGCTACCGGAGCTGATCGAGATGGCTAAGCCCCATATCAGCACCGACCTGCCGATCGAGGCCTACGACCTCCTTTTTGAGGTCGTGGGATCGTCTGACGTGGACGAGGCGCGGCGCGAGGTGCTCGGGCCGCCGACGTACGCGGTTCCTGCCGGTGGAACCGACTACGCCCTTCAGCTGGAGGTCGTCCGAGATCTGGCCCAGGAGCTGTTCGGACTGGTCGACGGGGCCGAGTAGCGCCTGGTTCGGAGCCAGGTCGGCCAGCTGGGCAGAGTGATTGCGATGCGCCACAACAGGATTGCCACGACCGTGGCGATGAAGCCGTTCAGGCTCGTCGCGTAGGTTCGCGCGAAGGCGACTACCAGGAGCGCCGCGAACACCCGGTCCGCGACGCCAGTCCCAAAGCTGCTCAGCAGGTGACCGAGCGCGACGGCGAGCGCCCCGAAGCCGAACATCCCAGCCAGTGCGAGCAGCGGCCCGGCGTTCGCCCAGAGCTCACCGAGCACCCCCGGCGCGGCGAAGCCTCCTGGCTGGGTCGGAAAGAGCCGCTCGTAGATCCAGTAGCCCAGCGTCTGGCGGGGTGGCTGCCCGAGCAGCGGCCCGATCCGCCGAGCGTACGTGGAACCGGCGAAATACGGCTCCTCGGCCGGGATCGTGTTGACCAGCACCTCGAGCGTGCGCGGCCCGATGAGGAGCACCCGGTTGACTGTGCGCTCGACGACGAAATCCGTGACCGAGTACTCGCGCTCGAAGCTGACCTGGCCGCTCACCCTGGCGAGCTGAACGCCCATGAAGAGCAGGAGGGCGGCCGCCCCCAGGGAGACCCAGGCTCGGCGGCGGAGCCGTCGACCTGCCCACCACAGGAGCAGCAGGGCCGAGATGGCCAGCTCGAAGGGGAGCGCCCGCGAAGCCAGCAGCAGCTCCAGCAGCAGCACGGCGGCGACCGCGATGCCGGCCAGCACCCAGTCACGCCGGCTATCACGCGCGAGCGCGACACCCAACGCCAGGAGGGCGGCGCCGGGGACGAGCCAGCGGAAGACATCGAAGGTCAGTCCCGCGAACGAGGAACGGCTGGCGACGGCATCGCCGGTCAGGAACGGTAGACCGGCCTGGAAGGCGATCGAGGCAAGCGCGAGGATGCCGACGGCCGCGAGCGCGAGGACGGCGAGCGGCTGAACCGGGCCGATGGAGATGCCGTGTGCCGGGCCGTGCGGGACGCCCGACAGTCGGGCGGCAACCGCGGCGCCGATCCCGAAGGCCACCAGGCCATACGCCGCCAGGCCCGGACCAGCACCTTCGCTCTCGCCGCCCAGGACGAGGCCGACGCTTCCGACGCCGTAGAGGAGAAGGTAGAAGACGACGAAGAGCCGTCCGGGAGACGACGCGTCGACCAGGTGGTGACTGGGACCGCTCGACCGCCAGGCAAGCCAGCCGCCGAGGCACAGCAGGGCCGCGAACCATACGGCCGCCACGATGCGCCCGGTGATCGCGAGGCCGTCCTCCATCAGCGCGCAGTATGGCGCTGCTAGCATGCCCGCCGTGGCGATTCCTGCCGGCCTGCTGGCCGGCATCTGCGGAGTCGGCGT
>JACDFU010000147.1 GCA_013815585.1 Chloroflexota bacterium | reverse complement strand
CCCGCGGACCATACCCACATGTGCGGGCTTGGCGAAGCTGAACCAGATCGAGCCCTCCGTCAGATTTGCCGACTCGATGAACCAGTCCCGGTATTCGGCGAGCGGACCGTCCGTGGCTGTTCCCGGATCCCACGTCACGCCTTGCAACTCAGCCGAGATCCCTACATGCGTTTCACAGCCATCCGTGATCCAGTGGAGATCGCGGGTACCGGTGTTGCGCACCTCGGTCGTCGCCCACGTCGGCTGACCAGCTGGCATTGGGTTCCGATCGAGGACGATCCGCAACTGGATTCCCGCCTTTTCGACCACCGCCTCCAGCGGGAGCTCAGTCGGAGGCGTCGATTGGGGCGAAGATACCGCCGTCCTCGGCGAGTTCGCGACTGCCTCGGAGGATCCGAAAGTCGGCGCGGACGAGTCGGTCGCGACAACAGCGGCGGAGGCCGACGGACTCGCCACATCGACCGTGGCGGATACTTCGCCACGATCGGGCGGCAACGCCGTGCCCCGAACGACAATCGCAACGAACACCCCGCCGACAAGAAGCGTCACGATCGCAGCCGCAATGTGCTCGTTTTGAACCGGCCTGACCATGACACCTGTGGCGATGTCCTGCCTGGCGCGATCGAGTTCGAGCGCGAAGAAGCGGACGGCCCGCGGTGGCAGGGGCTCCACGCCGTCGGAGGGCCCAGCGCCCCGAGGATCAGCCATCTCGAAGGAGCTCGCGGAGCTGTGCGGTGCCGATCTTCAGTTGCGACTTGACGGTGTTGGGAGAAACGCCCATCGCAAGCGCGACGTCGCTGACGGGAAGGCCCGCAAGGTGGTGCAGGGCAACGGCTGTCCGAACGCGGGGCGTGAGCCTTGCGAGTGCGCCGTGAACAGCGACACGTTCGGCATGGGGCTCGTCGCCCACGGCGATTTCCCGGAGCGTTCCCTGGAACGACATGCGCCTACGAAACCGCCGGCGCAGCCGGAATGCCTCGCGGACTTCGATACGCAGGAGCCAGGCGCGGAGGGCTTTCGGGTCGCGAAGCTGATCGAGGTTACGCAGCGCGCGCTCCAGGGTCTCCTGGACGACATCCTCAGCTTCGAGCCCCGGACCGATAAGGGTGCGCGCGACAGCCAGGAGCAAGCCGGACTCCGCCTCGACCAGGGTGGCCAGCGAGCTGCGCGCGGCCGCAGCTCGATCGATGGGCTCGGTCACGGGCTGCACCCTGTCCACTCCGGGCATCTCCAACCTTAGGCCGCCCGGCAACTCAACGGCGAATTCCACCATGCACAGTTAGAGGGCGTCCGAGGCCGATCCGGGTGATCAGGCGCTCCAATCCTCGACTTGGACACCCGACGGTTCCCCGTGACGACCGTCAGGAGCGGCCACTTTCCACGCATCTCTCCATTCTCCAGCCCGCGTGCGCGGCGCTGCTTGAAGTTCAGCGGCTCTGAACCACAACCTCCTCCGTGCACGGCCCGCACCGCTGCTGCGACAGGCGGACCGTGAACGGTCGCTCCGGCAGTCGCGAACGGTCGACCGCCACGAGGAACGTCTGCGGGACGGCAACCGCGGCGCAGATGATCCCCGGCGGGACCGGGTGGCTGACGTCGCCGTAGACCAGTCGCTCCTCCTTGTCGAAGACCACGCGCGTCAGGTGGGCCCAGCCGCATTCACCGCCCAAACCTCGTGCTGCACCGAAGTCGATGACGGCTTCATGCTCGAAGTCGACCGGCGGCGGACGACCTTCCTGATCCAGTTCCGACCAGCGCGCATCGTACTCACGTTGGCCGTCGAGGAAGCGAGCGGTGTAGGGCTCACCGATCTCAGCGAGCTCCGCGACCAGCCGCCAGCCATCGCCCGCCTGAGGCTGCTCGGGCTCGGGACCGGGCAGGGGGTAGATGGTCGGGCGGACGCGTTGCTCACCGTAGCGTTCGCCGAACGCAGCCTCGGCTGTCTCCGGCCGGCAGGCCGCGCCCTCCACCTGAACGATGTTGGCTTTCACGTCGTAGCCAGCGCTGTAAAGGCGGAACCCAAGCCGCTCGTGGAACCGGGCGTCGCCCGCGATCTGGTCTTGCAGGTCGCGCATCTCGCGCTCGGTGTGGCGGGCCCTCAGGATCCTTATCGGCGCGCCTGGGGCGGCCCCCTGCGCCCCCGCGCGGTGTCGCTCGAGCGCCTGGGTGAAGGTTAGGGTGATCGTTTCGGTCTCCCAATCGATCCACGACCCCCCGAACTCGTCGGCATGACGCGCGGCATACGCATTGAGCCGTTTGACGTCTCTTTCCTGGTAGAACGGTTCGAAGGGCTCATCGCGCTCTGGCGGCACCGTCTCTTCACGGTCGATCAACGGGTTGTCCGGGGGCGCACACTGGAGCTCTCCACTGGAGGGCTCTGGAGTGCCGGATTCAAGGGACGGCGACGGCGCGCCAGGTGGCCCCACGCCGCGATCGGGCGGCAACGCCGTGCCTCGAACGACGATGGCGATGAGCACCGCGGCTACGGCCATACCCGCGACGGCAGCTGCCAACGACATCCACGAGCGTGGGCCGTTGGTACGCGAAGGATTGCGCCGGATCGCCCTCCGGATGGAGCCCTCCAGCTCCGGCGGGATGGCCTTTGCCCGGCCGCGCATGAAGGTGCGGACCGTGTCCTCGGTCGACTGCGAACCGGGTAGCCGCGTCATGAGCTTTGTTCCTCCAGTGCCCGACGCATCGCCGCAAGCGCAGCGGCCAGGCGAGATTTGGCGGTTCCGATCGGGAGCCGCAGCTCGACTGCTACCGCGGCGATCGTGAGATCCGTCACGTAGTGCAGTGCGAGCACGATGCGCTGGTCCGCCGACAACGCTTCGAACGCCTGCTCGAGAGAGGCCCGCGTCTCGGAGCCGAGCCGGAAGTCGTCCGAGAGTCCGCCCTCCTGCCGGTGCATGTCAGCCTCAGCCCGCACTCGCGCCTGGTGCCGCCGTGTGCTGCGCAGCGCCATCCGGCATCGGTTGATGACGATCCGGCGGAGCCACGGCTCGAACCGGTCGGCTTCCCGGAGTGAACGGAGGCCTCGCCAGGCATCGAGGAAGGCTTCCTGGACCACGTCGGCCGCGTCGGCGGGCCCGACGATCGCCACTGCGAGACGGTAGGCGCCATCGGCCTGCTGACTGACCAACCGGTCGAAGGCGTCCGCGTCCCCCTCTCGAGCAACCCGGACATCGTCGGCCAGTTCCAAGATCACCACTATCCCAAGAGATGCCGGATTGGCCAAGAAGTGTTCGAGGGGCGATGGTGCCGGAACACCGTCACGCCTGGCGTCGTCCTACGAGGCGAGCACTATCCAGCTAAGCGCTATGGCGGCAAACGATGCGGATCGAGCGGCGAAGAGAGAGGAGCACCGCCTAAGCCATGCTGCGCGAGTGCGCCGACCTGGACCGCCTAGCGCACCGTGAAACATTTGTATGGAGTCCATGGTCTAAGGAACAGGCTCGGACTCGGCGGGACGTTTTGGTCGGCTGGTGCGTTGGTCTTGTATGGACGGCGTGATGTCCCATAGACGCTTCGAGGATGCCGCCGGGGATGCGCCACTTGTCGTGCCCGTCCAGCGTGCGGGTTCGGCCAGCATTCAGGCGATCGAAACGATCTACCTCGCCCACTATCGAGACGTATATCGCTACCTCTTGGGGTTGACACGATCGTCAGATGATGCCGAGGAAATTACTTCGGAGGTCTTCGAGCGGGCGCTCCGGGCTTGGGATGGCCCTCCCGGGCGTGCGCTTCCCTGGCTGCTCCTCACAGCGCGCCGGATCGCGACCGACCGCTGGCGGCGGGGGCGCCGACTCGCCAGGATCCTGATAGCGCCTTGGATGCATCGAACGGACGACGCGGGCGAGCAGCGAACCGAGTTCTGGGAGTGGTTCGAAGCTGTCTCACGCGTGCTGACCGATCACCAGCGAGAGGTCCTGGTGCTCCGCTACCAGCGCGACCTCACGAACGCTGACATCGCGCGGATCATGGGAATGTCCGAGTCGGGCGTCCGATCTCTGGTTGCACGAGCTCTCGAAGCGCTTCGATCGCACCCGGAGTTGCTCTGATGACCGAGCGCGATCAGGACACGTTGGCGCGGTTCGCGCGCCGCTATGCCGGCATCGAAGAGGAGGTGAGAGATCCGCCGCTTGCCGTTGCGGGAGGAACCATCCGCGGGTTGTCCCGAGGTCGCCTGCCCCGCATCTGGGCACTCGGCGTCCTCGCCCTCGTCGTCGTGATCGCGGCGGCTCGGCCGCTCATCGTCGACTACAGCCAGAACAATGGGTCAGCGTCCTCGGCGGTGGCAGTGGGCGCCTCTCCCGTTCCGGCTACGGCCACAGCGAGCGCGACTGCCACACCAGCCCCAACCGTGAAGGTCGGTGATTGGTCCGCCAGCTGCGAAGGCGTCGAGGTCCGGGACTGCAAAGGGGTCGCAGCCCTCTTCATCAACAACCTGGCGCGGAGTCACGCCCAGACTTTTGAGCTCAGTGGTGGCGTCCTCTCAGTGCAGCCACGACCTATCTGCCCCGCCGTGCCCGACTGGGCGGACGATAGCGTCTGTTGGCAAGTGACCGCGGCTGTCCCCAACGAACCGATCTGCATGGTGATCGCCAAGCGATCGCCGCCCGGCTACTTCGGATTCGGCCAAGTGGGCGGTTCATTAATGGTAGGTCGGGCTGGCCCTCTGCCAGAGGGTTGGCCACTTTGTGATGCCACGACGACCGGTTCAGCCAACAACACCTCCGAGACCCCCGGAGCGACCCCCGACCGAGGTACGCCGGCCGAGGAGTCTGACGGCGAAGGAGTCGCGAACTCCGGGCCCCAAGTCAGACTACCCGGCGACCTCTTCGGCCCTGGCTGGGTGAAGGTTGGCGAGTGGCCGGTCGAGCCCGAGGCGGGCGCCGCCACGAGCTGTCCCGAGTCCAATGCGGTCGTCGTGGGAGCCGGGCACCGCTGGAACGAGGCGTTGTGGACCAGAGACGAGACGAGACTGAGCTACCGCGTCGCTGAGGTCGGTTCGGAGGCGGGCTCGCTGGTCGACGCCGCCGGTGCCGCGCTGACTGCTTGCCCATCTGTCGAACTGGGCGGAACCGAGATCAAGGTCAGCCCGCTCTCCCTGGGCATCGAGCACAGCTTCAAACTGTCTGCCCTGCCCATCCGCGACGGAGGGACCGCAAGCCTCGTCCCCAACGTCGATACCGGATCGGAGGCATGGCTGATCGTCCAACGGCACCAAAGCGTCGTCTCGGTACTCACCGTCGAGGACGATGGCTCCCTCGACGACGCCGCGGTGGCGGGCCTCGCTACGAGGGCGACGGAGAACCTGGCGTCCCTCGCGCCCTATCCGGGGTCGTCGACTGCGGAGCGCCAACAGCCAAACGCCGCCGCCGGAGCGGCAACGTCGGCGCTGCTGACCTTTGACTCCGAGGAGTGCCGAAACGTCGGGACCATCGAGGCCTTCGGCGTCGTCTGGGAACTCGCCGACGCGGTGCCCTTGGATTGGCAAGGGACGAGCCCCAACGAAGGTACCCTGACCATCGTCGACGATCAGAACGCCACGTTCGCTGGGGCCGACGGTACCGAACTACGGGTCACCATCGGCGCTCACGAAGACGTGTGCTTCGGCTGGGACGACGAAGGGGGCTGATGCTCCTCGGGGTTTGACCATCATCAGGTGGGCCGTGTTGCACGCGTCCGACGAGTGGGTCAGGTCATACAGGTGTGGCCATGCCGTGGCCGGTTTCGTGCGTGAGGGCGTTGACTCGCAACGCCCGGTTCACCAACGCAGGAAGAGTTGATCTGGTGGTCTTCAGCCTTATCCCGTCCGATCTGACGCCGGCGGCATAGCGTCTGTTGCACCTCGAGATAGGTTGAGTGTCAAGGGGCCGGTCCATCGTCACAGCGTCACGAGCTAACCCAGGCGGCCATCGGCGCGACTATTCGGCGCGATGATCCGAGGTGAACCGGTCCCGTTCCCGGCTGCGTCGGACGCAGAGCTCGTCCGCGCCGCGAGAGCGGGTGATAGACAGGCCGCGGGTGCGCTGCTCGGTCGTCATCGGTCCCTGCTCGTGGCCACATGCTTCCAAGCACTACAGGATCGTTGGCTGGCGGAGGATGCTGCCCAGGAGGCGTCGGTCCGTGCGTTCCTCAACCTCGATCGCCTTCAACAGCCGGAACGGTTCGCTTCTTGGCTCATCGGCATCGGGCTCAACGTCTGCCGTGACTGGTTGCGCCAGCGGCGCGTCGAGAGCTGGTCCTGGGGGGCGCCATGGCGGGCTGATCGAACCGGCCGATAGCCCTGAGCTTCAGCCGGATGAGCAGGTCGAGGCTCGGGACATTGCGGCACGCATCCGAGCGGCGCTGGCCACTCTCCCCGCCTCGCAAGGTGCCGCCGCCACGCTCTTCTACTTGGCCGGGCTGACTCACAGGGAGACGGCAGCCGCACTCGGGATCGAGCCCGGGGCAGTCAAGAACCGGCTGCACAAGGCGCGGGGCAACCTGCGCCGGGAGCTGTACCAATTGTGG
>JACDFU010000027.1 GCA_013815585.1 Chloroflexota bacterium | reverse complement strand
CCCATGCGCAGGGCCATCGCGGAGCAGATGGTCCGCTCGAAGCAGAGCGCACCGCACGCCTACACGACCGTGGAGGTCGACGTGTCGGGGATGGTGGCGCTCCGCGAGAGCGTCAAGAGCCAGTACCAGGTGCGCGAGGGCATTGCCCTCTCCTATGTGGCGATCGTGGCCAAGGCGGTGGTTGAGGGGTTGCGGCGGCATCCCGACCTCAACGCCCACTGGACCCACGACGGCCTGCTGCCGCGCAGGGCGATCAACCTGGGCATCGCGGTGGCCGTCGACGACGGCCTGATCGTGCCTGTGATCAGGAACGCCGACCAGCTCAGCATTCACGGCCTGAACCTGCAGGTCCAGGACTTCGCATCACGGGCGCGCACCAACAAGCTCAAGCTGGACGACATCCAGGGCGGGACGTTCACCCTGAACAACACCGGCTGGTTTGGTTCGGTGGCCAGCCAGCCGATCATCAACGTGCCGGAGATCGCGATCCTCTCCATGGAGGCGATCGTCAAGCGACCGGTGGTGATCGAAACCCCGCAGGGCGACACCATCGGTATCAGGCCGATCATGAACGTCTGCGTCAGCTTCGACCACCGCGGGACGGACGGTGCCCAGGTGGGCCGCTTCGTCCAGGAGATCCGCGGCTGGCTTGAATCGCTGGACACCCAGACACCCGTCTGGTAGCCGTCCCTGACGGCATGCACGGGCGTCTTCTCCGCACATCGGGCGCCAATAGGTGCCACTTACGCACGGAGCGCGTCATAAGTCCAGCCGCCGATGCCGCCCGTCGAGGGCTCGCGCCCGTGACGCTCCTCGGATTTCGAATTTCGTCAGGGCAAGGGTGTAAGGCACGAGATTCGAACAGGCCGGCAACCCTGAGCCTGGAAGGAGGTGCTTAGTACGAACCCCATGCGTGAATGGCCCCATGGTTGCTGAGCCGAGCCGGCCTACTGGTGACGGCCGTGTTGATATCAGTCGACCTCGACGGCGGCCTTCCGTGACAGATGAGGGACGCTCTTGCGCGCGTTCGTGACGGGTGGTGGCGGTTTCATCGGCGGCGTCCTGGTGCGTCGGCTGCGGGAACGTGGCGACGAGGTGGTCGTGGCCGTGCGGGAACCTGCCGCCGCGGCCGCGCAGAGGCTTGCCCACCAGGGGGCGCAGCTCCTTCGCTCAGACCTGCGAGACACGACCGGGCTGGCGGAGTCAATGCGGGGCGCGGATGCCGTCTTTCACCTGGCGGGGGCATACCGGGTGGGCATCGCGCCGTCCGAGCGTCGCCAGATGCACGACTCGAACGTGGGAGCGACCGAGCGCGTGCTCGACGCCGGCATCGCTGCCGGCGTGAACCGGACGGTCCACGTGTCGACGATCAACGTCTTCGGCAACACGCGTGGCCAGATCGTGGACGAGAGCTACCGTCGAGACCTGCGCGATGGCTTCGTCAGCTGGTATGACGAGACGAAGTTCCGGGCTCACGAAGCAGCCGAGGCACGCATCAGGGGCGGTGCCCCAATCGTGATCGTCCAGCCGGGAGGGACCTACGGCCCGGGCGACCACTCCACCGTGGGTGCACAACTCGCCCAGGCCCACGCGGGCCGGCTGCGGTACCTCGCTCTTGCCTCCGTCGGGCTGAACTTCGTCCACGTGGAGGACGTGGTTGAAGGCATCCTCCTGGCTCATGACCGCGGGCAGCCGGGCCGCGCCTACGTGCTCGGCGGCGAGATCGCTCGGCTTCGGGATGCCATCAGCGTGGCGGCCCGGCTGGGCGGGCACGGTACCCCGCGGCTGACCGTGCCGACGCGACTCCTGCGTCTGGCCACGCCCGTGGCGCCCCGGCTCGGCAGGTTCCTGGGCCTCCCGCCGAACCTCGACGAGGTGATCCGTGCCTCCGACCGCGTGACTTATTGGGCCTCTGACGAACGCGCACGGGCTGAGCTCGGATACAAGCCCAGAGGCCTCGAAGCGGGCCTGGCAGATACCTTTGGGGACCGGCTCGCGGCCTGATGCAGCCGCCCGCGTAGACTTCTGTCGTGGCTTCCGACCTTCCGATGTTCCAAGCTCGCCCGGGCCGGCAGCTTCCCATGCTCGAACCGTCAGCCGACGGTCATGGCCATGGAGCCAGCACCCCGCCGACGATCGCGATGGGCGGTGGCAGCTTCACCGAGCCGGCCGCGGACGGCTCCCAGGCCTTGCGGCGCCACCCCGACTGGATTCGCGCCCGCATCCCCAGCGGTGAGAACTACTTCGAGCTGAAGGGGATCGTCCGTGGACTCGGCCTGAACACGGTCTGCGAGGAGGCTCGCTGCCCGAACATCGGCGAGTGCTGGGAGCAACGCACCGCGACGATCATGATCCTCGGCGACGTCTGCACGCGCGCCTGCGGGTTCTGCGCGGTCAAAACCGGCCGGCCGAGCTGGAACGACGAGGACGAGCCGCGCCGCGCCGCCGAGGCGATTCGACAGATGGGGCTCGAGCACGTGGTGGTGACCAGCGTGGCGCGCGACGACCTGCCTGATGGCGGGGCGCACATCTTCGCTGAGACAATCCGGGCGCTGCGGCGCGTGTCGCCCGGCACGGGCGTGGAGGTGCTCATCCCCGACTTCAACGGGCAGGAGGCGCCGTTGCGGATGGTCATGGAGGCCGGACCGGACATCCTCAACCACAACGTCGAAACCGTCGAGCGGCTGCAGAAGCCGGTTCGGAAGCGGGCCCGCTACAGCCGCTCGCTGAGCGTGCTGGAACGGGCCAAGGCCTATGGCCGGGAGCACACGGGTCGCCCCGATGCCGTTCACACCAAGTCGAGCCTGATGGTCGGCTTGGGAGAGGAGCACGCCGAGCTCTCCCAGGTGTTCCGGGACCTGCGCTCCGTCGACTGCGACATCCTCACGATCGGCCAGTACCTGCGGCCGACCGAGAAGCACCTGCCCCTGGCGCGCTACTACCACCCGACCGAGTTCGACGATCTGAAGGCCGAAGCGCTGGCGCTCGGCTTCAAGCACGTCGAGTCGGGCCCCCTCGTTCGCTCCAGCTATCACGCCCGGGACCAGGTCCCCGAGTCGGCGCGGCGCGCCCGGACCGCCGGCCAGGCGGCCCTGGCCGCGAACGGGGTCGTGTAGCCACTACAGAACAGACGTTCTATACTGGCGAAATGACCGCGGAGTATCGCGAGGAGCCCTGCCGGAGCGCCCTCAATAAGGTCAAGGGCATGGGCTTCAAGTGGTCGCTCAACCCCTACACGGGCTGTGTCCACCGCTGCACGTTCTGCTTTGTCCGGGCCTTCGAGCTGCGGGCGGACCGGCCATCCGACGACCGGTACGGCCGCTCGATCCGCGTCAAGGTCAATCTCGTGGAGGTGCTGCGACGCGAGCTGCTGCGCCCGTCCTGGAGGCGCGAGCTGGTCGCATTCGGGACTGCCACCGATCCCTACCAGCCGGCGGAGGGCCGCTACCGCCTGACCCGCGGGAGCGTCCAGGCGCTCGTCGAGATGGATACGCCCTTCAGCCTGCTGACAAGGGGCCCTCTGATCGTCCGCGACGTGGACCTGCTGGCCGATGCGTCGAGGCGCGTCGAGGTCACGATCAACTTCTCGGTACCGACGCTCGACCCGGAGGTCTGGCGCAAGACCGAGCCGTGGACGTCGCCACCTCGACAACGACTCCGGGCCCTGAAGGTGCTATCTGATGCGGGTGTGCGGGCAGGCGTTGGGATGGCGCCAATCCTGCCGGGGCTGTCAGACCGTCCCGAGCAGCTGACGGACGTGGTCCGAGCAGCGCGGGATGCGGGGGCGAGCTTCATCTGGTGCAACGTCCTCTACCTGCGCCCCGGTACCAGGGAGCACTTCCTGGAGAGCCTGGCACGTGACTGGCCGGAGCAGCTGCCGCGCTACGAGCAGATATATGCTCATGGCGCCTACGGCAGACGGGCGGATGTGGAGGCGGTACGAAAGCAGGTCCGGGAGTTGGGCAGGCGACACGGGATCGGAGATCGGCCGCGGCTGACACCGCCTCCCAGCCGGTCGCGGAACGAGGCGGTCTCAGAGCAACTGGTTCTGATGGCCTGAGCGCGGTCGGTCGCGTCGGGCGGCGAGGTCGCTTGCCTGACCGCTCGATTCTCGTAGCGGCCGGGCTGGTTCTGTTCGTCGGCGCGGCTCTCCTCAAGCCCTGGCAGCCGGAACCGGCCGTTCCACGGACGGCCGTGGCGCCCGTCGCCCTGCAGGAGGCCACTTCCTCGCCCCTGCGCCAGCAGCCCGCCCCCCCGCCGGGCGTGGTGACGGCTGACCGCACGGCGCTCCGCGCTCCGCTTCGCTGGAACGAGGTGGAGCCGACCATCGTCGACCATGACGGGTGGGGGGTGCGGGCGATCGTCGCTCGGGAGTGGCGACAACACGCCTGGCGGACCGACGGCTCAGAGGTCATGGTCTCCGGAGGAATCGCGATCCGCGAGCGCTGGGCACCGGCTGAGCCCACCGCGGCGGAGTTGCTGTCCTTCCGGGACAACGGCCGCCAGAGGGTCTGGGATGCCGTCGTGATGCCGAGCAATTCGTTCATCGCGGCGCTGGGGATCACCAGCCCCGCGAGCGAGTCGGTTCTCGACGTGCGCACATGGCGGATCGGGCGCGAGGGTCTGCCGCAGCGGCTGCCGGTGCGAAGGGTGGCCGGCGGCCCGAGGGCCGGGGATCGGCTCTACCTGCCGCCCCCGGAGGGCTGGGCGCCCTTCGGGCTCGCCGGCTGGTCGGCGGGAACGTACCGCCTCGACGTGCTGCTCCGCGACCGGATCGTTCGCATCGTGACGGTTCTGCGCGGTCCAGCCAACCCTGCCCTCGAGGACCCGCCCAGCCGCGACTGGCAGGTGAGCGGCCTGGCGCTCGACCTGGCCCTCCAGCGCCTTCCGGAACTACCGCCGGGACCCTTCGTCGTCGACGCGGACGCGGGAACGCTCGCCGTCCAGGTCGTTGCGGTCCGCCGACCGCTCGACGAGGCAGGTGCCTGGCGGGCCGCCCGCCGCCTGCCGGAGCCAGCGGGGCCGCTCGTCGCCTCCCTGGAATCGGGCCGACCGCTCGCGTTCGGGGCGAAGCTCGGCCCGGGCGAGCGAATCAGGTCCGCCTCCCTCAGTCGGCTTGCGCCCGACGGGCGAGAGGTGGCCTCGGGACGCTGGGCGGCTGATGCCGCAACGTCCGCCTCGCCTTCTCATGCTGTGCTCGTGGCGCCGACCGCCTCCGGTTGGCCGCCGGGCTCGTATCGGCTCGACGTCGTGCTTGACAGCGGGTCGGCGCCGGACCGGCGGGTCTGGCATATCGAACTGCTGGGCTGGCCCCACGCCCCGACAGACCTGCTGGCAGGGGCGCTGACGCCGCGGGTCATGCAGCCCGTTGCTGGTAGGCGGGCGCGGTCGCGGCGCTCCGGGCCCGCTAGAGTCCGCACGTGCCCTCATCCATCGCGCGCCGGACGCCGCTGACCGAGCTGCATTGCCATCTCGGCGGGGCGGTGACCCCCGCGATCATGTGGGGGATCGCCCACGCCCAGGGGATCCGGCTCCCGACCAAGGACTACTGGGCCTTCCGGAACATGATCACCGTTTCGTCACGCCGCGGCCGGTCCTTCGAGGGCTATCTCCAACTGTTTCACTGGACCGAGCTGATCCAGTCGTCCCCCCTGGCCGTCGAGCGCTCCGTGTACGAGGTCGTCGGCGGGGCCTATCGCAAGAACAACGTCACAACCATGGAATTGCGCTTCAATCCGATGAAGCGCAACCGCGGCGGTGAGCAGGACCTCGACCACATCATCAGCGCCGCCAGCCGGGGGATGGACCGGGCGAAGCTCGAGTACCCCGTGACGCCGGGCCTGATCCTGTGCCTGGATCGCGGTTTTCCCTACGCACTCAACGAGATCATCGCCGAGAAGGCGATCGCCTACGCCGATCGCGGCGTGGTCGGGATCGACATCGCGGGCCCGGAGAGCCAGACCTTCCGCGTCGCCGACTACCGCCGACTGTTCGAGCGCTGCCGGCGCGCGGGTCTCGGCAGGACCGTGCACGCCGGTGAGGCCGGGCCGGTCGAGGAGGTCGCGGAGGTCGTGGAGATGCTGGAACCGTCGCGCATCGGGCATGGCATCAAGAGCGCCTACGACCCACGGACCATGGCCATGCTCCGTGAGCGAGAGGTGGTCCTCGAGATCTGCCCGACGAGCAACCTCCAGACGCGCGTCGTCTCCGGGTGGGATGAGTTTCGCTGGATCTTCGACACGTTCCGACGCAATGGCGTCCGGTTCACGATCAACACGGACGGTCCGGAAATGCTCAAGACCTACATCCGCGACGAGCTGGCGACGCTCGGGCGGCTCGGGATCCTGTCGCTTGAGGAGCAGGAACAGTCGGCCGAATGGGCGCGTCAGGCGTCCTTCGTGGCGGGGGTGAGCGACGTCCCGTTGCCGCGCCGCCGTCCCGCGCCCCGGCGCCAGCTGGATCGCGAGGAGGCGTAACCGGCCGGATCCGGTCAGGCGCGGGCGGGCCGCTCCTCGATTCGGTATGTGCAGCACCGGGCGCCGGCGGCGATGTGCGTTTCCCGGACAACCCGCGCGCCGAGGACGTCACGAAAGAGCTGAACCTCCGCCCGGCAGGCGGCCGGCGTCTCCCGCGCGATCTCCAGGATGGCGCAGTTGTGCTCACGCATCCGGATGACCCCGTCCCGCGCGGCCGGCAGCGGTTCCGAGGGGTCGGCTAGGGGGATCTCCCGGCTGCATTCGGCTTGGTAGCCCTGCTCGTCCTGGAAAACTGCGAGCTCCCTGGCTCGGTCGGCGAGCGGAGCATCGCGCAGGCCCTTTCGGGCGAGCCGGTCCCGGAGCTCAGTGGCCAATGTGGCCCTCCTGGTCTGGAAGGCTCGTTCCACCAGCTGCCGGCCGCCGATGGCGTCGACCGCGTCGAGCAGGCCACGGCTCAGGCCCAGGTAGTTCGATGGAAAGGCGACTTGCGCCGCCGACGTGAGGTCGTAGACGTGGCGAGGCCTGCCGACTCCGTGTCGGACGGCTACACGGGCAACGAGCCCGGCAGCGGCGAGGCTTCGCAAGTGCTGCAGGACAGCGGTCCGGCTGATTCCCAGGGATGCGGACAGGAGGTCGGGAGCCATCGGGCCGTGGCGTCGCAGCGCGTACAGAACGGCACGTCGCGTTGGAACGCCGGTCGTCGGGCTGTGCGCTGCTCCATGGTGCCCGTCCATGAGGTGAGCGAGGGTACCACCGGGCCCAGGCGGTCGTAGGTCGTGGCTGCCTCGTGCTAGGCTGGCCGAGCCCGTGGACTTCGACCTTTCACCCGAGCACGAGCTTCTCCGGCAGACCATCCGCGACTTCGCCGCGCGCGAGATCGAGCCCGTCGTGGAGGAATACGAGCGGGAACGCCGCTTCCCCACCGACGTCGTCCAGATGCTGGGCCCCATGGGCCTCATGGGCGTGCCCTATCCCGAGGACGAGGGGGGGGCCGGGCTGGACACGCTCGCCTACGCGATCGCCATCGAGGAGCTGGCGCGAGTGTGGGGCTCGCTCGCGCTCATCGTCGCGGCCCATACGTCTCTTGGCTGCGGTCCGCTGCACCTGGCCGGCGATGACGCCCAGAAGCAGCGCTACCTGGTCCCGATGGCGCAGGGGCGCGTGATCGGCGCCTATGGGCTGACCGAATCGGGAGCTGGCTCGGACTCTGGCGGCACCCAGACGACGGCACGTCACGAGGGCGGACCGGACGGCGGGACCTGGCTGATCAACGGCGGTAAGCGGTTCATCACCAATGCCGGCCAGGCGGGCACCTACATCGTCACGGCGCGAACCGGCGAGCGTCCGGGCGGCGGCGCGGAGATCAGCGCCTTCATCCTCGAGGCCGAGACGCGCGGTTTCAGCGTCGGTCGCCTCGAGGAAAAGATGGGCCTGCACGCGAGCGCCACGGGCGAGCTTATCTTCCAGGACTGCCGGGTGCCGGCCGCGAACATGCTCGGTGAGCACGGTGAGGGCTTCCGGATGTTCCTCAAGATCCTCGACGGCGGCCGCATCTCGATCGGGGCCATGGCCGTCGGGCTCGCCCAGGCGGCGCTGGACGCGTCTGTCGGCTACGCCCGGGAACGACGGCAGTTCGGCCAGCCGATCGGCATGTTCCAGGGCGTTGCCTTCATGGTCGCCGACATGGCAACCGAGATCGAAGCCGCCCGGCAGATGGTGTGGCGGGCAGCCTGGCTCAAGGATCAGGGCCGCGACTACTCGCTGGCTGCGGCCCAAGCCAAGCTGTTCGCCTCGGAGGTTTCGCAGCGAGCCACGAACAACGGCGTCCAGGTCCACGGGGGCTACGGCTATGTCGAGGAGTACAAGGTAGAGCGGTTCCTGCGGGACGCCAAGCTCACCGAGATCGGTGAGGGGACCAGCCAGATCCAGCGGATCGTCATCGGCCGGAAGGTGCTCGACCTCAAGATCGTCTGAGCGCGTTACCCTCCTCGCGGTCGGCCCCGGTAGTCTTGGGGCCGACAACATCACCCACTGGGCTCAGCCGGGAGGAGATCGCCATGTCCGTCGCGCGAGTCACCGAGATCAGCGTCACCTCGACGAAAAGCTTTGAGGCTGCCATCAACGAGGGCATCGAACGGGCCACCAAGACGCTCCGCAACGTTCGCAGCGCCTGGATCAAGGAGCAGACGGTCGATGTCGATGGCAGCCGGATCACCGCCTACAAGGTCAACCTGCTGATCACCTTCGTCCTGGACGACTGAGCGCTCGGACGCTCAGCGGGCCCGTCGATCACTCACTCGGCGGGTCTACCTCGTTGACGGCGCGCCTCGTAGAAGAGGACCGCGGCGGCGGCCGAAACGCTGAGGCTGTCGGCGACCCCCAGCATCGGCAATCGAACGCGGGACACTTCAGGGCCGGTCCAGGCGTCCGAGAGTCCGACTGACTCGGCGCCCAGCACGATCGCGGTGGGCCCGGTGTAGTCGATCTCGGCGTAGTTGATCGTCGCGTCGAGGCTTGCCGCGACGATCTGCAATCCGTTCTGGTTCAGCCACGCGACCGTCTGGGAGGTTGTTGCGGCGGCGACCGGCATGCTGAAGACGATGCCGATGCTGGCCCGGATGACATTCGGGTTGAAGAGGTCGGTGCCGCCGTCGGCGGCGATCACCGCGGAAAGGCCGGCGCCGTCAGCGCTTCGCATGACCGCGCCGATGTTGCCGGGCTTTTCCACTCCCTCGAGGACCGCAACCAGCGGACCCTCCGGGAGATGAAGATCGCTCAGCTGACGCTGCGGCAGCCTCGCCACACCCAGGACGCCTTCGACACGATCACCGAAGGACAGCCGGGACAGGACGTCCTCGGAAACAGTCGTGATCGGAACCCCGGCCGTCCTCACCCGCTCCAGGATCTCTCGGCACTGAGGCGCGGTGCACAGCGCCTCACAGGCGTAGAGCTCGACCAGCTCCGTCCCGGCGTCGAGCGCTCGGCGAAGCTCCCGGAGACCATCGACGAGGGTGAGGCCCGCCTCCGTGCGGTCGCGCCGGTCCCGCAAGCGGACGGCAGCTCTCACCCGCGGGTTCTGGATGCTCGTGATCGCGTCTCGCATACCGCGAGTGTGGCAGCGTTGCAGGGCGCCGAAGTGCCCGGTTGGCCTCGATACTCGTGATCCCTGGGTAGTCTCTCTCAGGATCAATGAGAGGCGGCAACATGGCAGACGCGAGAGCGCGCAAGCAAGGGTCGACCCCCCTGCGGGCCATGGCGCCGGCTGCGCCGCTCCATTGGCGATGCCGGCGCGCTCGGCGTGATGTCGCGCTCGTTTGGGGCTGGAGGGGGCCACGAGTTCGGCATCGACAAGTACACCGCCACCGCGGTGCTGCTCGATCAGGCCCCCCGCTCGGACCGCGATCCCGATGGAGTTCCGGAGGAGACGCCCAGGCGGTGGAGCGAGCCAGCCGCGACGGTCAGCGACCCCGACTGATCGCAGCTGCCGCGCGGATCTCGTCGACGGCGAGCGGATTCTCCAGGGCGCTGAGATCGCCGGGATCCAGCCCGAGGTAGGCCGCGCGAGCCAAGCGCCGCATCACTTTGCCGCTGCGGGTTCGGGGTAGTTGCCCAATCGTCTCGATCCGGTCGGGCTTGAGTGCCTTGCCTAGCTCGGCCGCCACGCGGGCGGCGATCGCCGCCCGCAGCGCAGGATCGCCGCTCTCTCCCTGTCGGAGCACGCAGAAGACCACGATCTGCTCCCCCTTGATCTCGTGTGGAATGCCGATCGCGGCCGCCTCCAGCACCGAGGGGTGGGCGACGGCCGCGCTCTCCACCTCGGCCGGACCCACTCGCTTCCCGGCGATCTTCAGCGTGTCGTCCGAGCGGCCCTGAATGAACCAGTAGCCGTCCTCGTCGACTATCGCCCAGTCCCCGTGCACCCAGGTGCTCGGTAGCCGCGACCAGTACGTCTCCAGGTATCGCTCCGGATCATTCCAGAAACCGCGCGTCATCCCGGGCAGCGGTTGGCGAATGGCCAGCTCGCCGACGCTGCCGCGGAGGCTCGCACCGTCTGCCCCGATCACGTCCGCCGCCGTGCCCACGGCCGGCCCACCGAATGACGCGGGCTTGATGGGCGTGAGCGGGTTGCACATCACGATGCCGCCGCTCACCTCCGTCCCTCCGCTGTAATTGATGATGGGCAGGCGGCTCCCGCCGACCTCCCGGAAGAACCACCACCACGGCTCGGGGTTCCAGGGCTCGCCGGTGGAGCCGAGGACTCGGAGGCTGGAGCGGTCGTGTGCCCGGACGGGATCGGTTCCATGCGCCATGAGCGCCCGGATGACGGTCGGGCTGAGCCCGAGGTGTGTCACCCGGTGCCGCTCCACGATCTCCCAGAGGCGGTCCGGCCCGGGATGATCCGGCACTCCCTCGAACAGCACCAGGGTGGCTCCCAGCAGGAGTGCCCCGGAGATGGCCCAGGGACCCATCATCCAGCCGAGGTCTGTGTACCAGAAGAGCGTCTCGCCAGCCCTCAGGTCGAACCCGTGGGCAAGATCCTGCGCCCCCTTGATGGGGAATCCGCCGTGGACGTGCACGGCGCCCTTCGGTCGGCCGGTGGTGCCCGACGTGTAGATGATCATGTATGGCGTTTCAGGATCGGTCTGGGCCGGGCCCGGACTGTCGCCGGCCGCGTGGCTGCCTGTCGCGCCAAGATCGAGCAGACGGTCCCAGTCGAGATCTCGGCCGTCGCGCCATGGCGGCTGCAGACGCTCGCCGAGACGGCGCACCACGA
The DNA here is from genome assembly GCA_013815585.1 of Chloroflexota bacterium. Taxonomy (GTDB): domain Bacteria; phylum Chloroflexota; class Limnocylindria; order Limnocylindrales; family CSP1-4; genus JACDFU01. Next base: position 9,965 of record JACDFU010000027.1, on the reverse strand, counting down.
CAACCCTGCGGACGCTGGGGGCCTCCGCCACGGCAGCGTCCGCGGTCTCCTTGAGCGCGACGATGGAGCCCCGCCGGAGATATCCGTCCGCGGTGATGAGAAGACTGGCCCCGCAATCGCGCAGGCGTCCCGCGACCGCGGGAGCCCCATAGCCTGAGAAGATCGGCGTGTAGATGGCGCCGAGCAAGCTCACGGCAAGCACGGCCACGGCCGTCTCGGGCAGCATCGGCAGGAGGATGCCGACCCGGTCGCCTGGCTGGAGCCCGATCGCGGTCAGGCCGCGTGCCACTGCCAGGACCTCGCGACGGAGCTGCGAGTTCGTCAGCTGCCGAGTGGCGCCGTCGTCGCCTTCCCAGGCAATGGCCCGCTCATCGGGACGGTCCGCGGCGCGTGCTGCGGTGGCAGCCTCCGCGTAGTTGAACGCCCCCCCGGGCCACCAGCGGGCCCATTCCGGCCCCGCCGAGAGATCCATGACCGTCTGCGGTCGGCGCTGCCAGGGGACCGCCAGGTCGTCTGCCGCCGCTTCCCAGAACCATGCGGGGTCGTTCGCCGCCCTGTCATGCAGGGTCTCGAGATCGGGCTGTTCCGTAAGCCGCAGGAGGCCCTGAAGTCGTGAGTCGGCGATCTCGCTGCGGCCAGGACGCCAGGCGGCGCCCGGTACGTCCCGTCCGAAGGTGGGCCAGCTCGGATGCGCCACTCGGCCATCCTACCGACCGTCGGGCTTAGGGAGCGGCGACCTCGGTGAAGCGGACGAAGAGGCGCTCCTCGCTGTTGGATCCCACGCAGGTCTGGAGCGTCAGCGAGCTCTGTGACTGGCCAGCCCAGGCCCAGGAGGCTTCGGCGACCGGCGGGTAGGTCTTCAGCCAGGCAAGCCGGAAGTAGTGGATGCGGCCGTCGTTGTCAGCGTAGACCACCAGCTGGCCCTGGGCCAGCCCGCCGTTGTAATAGGCGCGGTTGAGCGCTGCGAACTTGCCCCAGGCGTGGCCCAGCAGATAGACGTTGTTCGACCCGGCACAACCCCAGCGATAGACGTAGTTGTCCGGAGCCGCGGCTCGGTCGCAGGGGAACCAGCCGACCGGCTGGTTGATGCCCAGGGCGGGGTACCACATATGGTTGCGGCCGCTATAGGCGGCGCTGTTCGTGGAGCCGCCCGAACCTCCGGCCGCCGGAGCGCTCTGCCTGGCGGCAGCGGCTGCCCGCGCCTTGGCGCGCTCCGCGGCTGCCGCCTCCTTGCGGACTGCTTCCTTGCGAGCGGCTTCTTTCCTGGCCGCCTCCAGAACTGCCGCCTCGCGCTGCTCCTTCTCTCTTGCGATACGCCGTGCTGCCTCGCGCTGTGCCTCTGCTCGGTCGATCCGTTCCGCCGCTCGGGCGCGCGCGGTGGCAACGGCTTCCTCGGCCTGGCGCTGGCGGAGGGCGGTCGCGGATCGTTCGAGCTGACGGTCGAGACCCGTGACGAACGCTCGGAGGTCACGGCTCGTCGTGCGGGCGGTCCTCGACGTGGCCGCGGCCTGCTGGAGCCGGACATTGGCGGTGAGCCGGTCGCCGATCCTGAGCACGGAGGCGACATTCGCGTACGCGCCACGTGTCTCGATCGTCTGCGCTGCGGCTCCGCCGGAGCCAGTCTGAACCGCCGAAACGGTGACCGGGAAGGTCGCGCCAATGAGAATGGCAGCGGAAGCGAGCAGTCCGATGCGGAGCGGATCGCGTCGGTCGCGGGCGGAGGAGTGCATAGCCGCAGGCTCGGGTGGCGGCGCCTCGCCATCCCTGGCTCGGAGGTCCGGGCGAGGGCAAACCGACGGGCTGGCCCGGTTGGATGGGAGGCGACCGGGACTCTCCTACGCCGCTCGTGGTGGTCGCGACTGGTCGGGTGGAGAGAGGTGGGGTTAGCGACGGACGATGGGGGTAGGCCCTAGCTGCCGATCCCGGCCGACCCGATCAGCGCTTCCCCCACCGCCTCGCGCAGCGCCGGGCTCCACTCCGTCCCAAAGATGCGGAACGGGCTGACATCAAGACGCTGAGCCTGTCCGTCGGCCATGCCACGCTCCACCTCGAACGCTTCCTGGCAGGCATCGACTGCCGGTCCGGCCTGCTCGAAGAAGGCTCGGTCCTTGAAGACGAAGAGATGGGCGTCACGCTGCGCGCCGTCATCCGGGTCGCGAAGCCGGATACGGACCGAATTGGCCGCCAGTCCCGGGTCATCGCAGCCGGGATCTCCGCTCACGATGTTCGACACGGATGCCCCACGCAACGCGAGCGCCTCGAAGAGGCCCTGGTAATCCTGGGCGGTCGGACTGGGAGCCGTCCCGGCGCAGCCAGCCGTGGCGATCAAGGCAACGAGCAAGGCGCCGAGCCGAGCGGAGAGAGGCACGGAGGCCGGTTGCTCGTGGCGCACGTCGGAAGTGTCGCCTCTCGTTCGCTGGCGCGCAGGCGCCCCACGGCCTGGCGCCCTCAGCTCATCGACGCGCCCGCCGCTTCGCTTCTCGCAATCGCTCCATGGGGTCGGGAGCGCCGGCGGCCTCGGGCGTCTCCGAAGCTGGCGCCCGCGTGGCAGGCCGGTCCGCTGCCGGCTCGGGCGCTTGGTCGGGCGCTCGCTCGGGCGGCGACGAGGGCGACGAGGGCGACGAGGGCGATGGGGGCGACGATGAGGGCAGCGCAGCGGTGAGCGGGGCGTCGGCTTGAAGCAGGGCCGCCCGGGCCCGCTCGCCGCTCGCCCGCTCCTTCGCCTCGAACAGGCCGCCAATGGCGTCCGGGCGCGCGGCGGGAGCGCGACGAAGACGGACCCGCTCGCTCAGCGATTGGCGTGCCAGCGCCAGGTCACCAACGGTGATCGAGACGCGCCGCAGTGCAACGTCCAGCGGCCACAGGAGCAGCGCCAGGACGATGAGGGCCGGCCAGAGGTCGCGCCCGAAGCTCGTCGAGCGCAAGTCGTGCGTCCAGACGTCGGCGGGCTCGGTCACCTCGCGCCCGCCGGTCGCTGCTCGAAGCGAGGCGAGCAGCGGCTCGTTGGTGCCCAGCAGGCGGTACTCCGCCGGGGTTGGTGCGACGAGCCCAAGCGTTCGGCCCAGCGACGTTGCGCCGGGCTTGGTCTGGATCACCCGCAGTGCGTAGGCGCCCGGATCGAGCCGGCCGAGCGATGCCTCGTAGACGCCGGGCGCGGTCTGGGCCAGGCGAACCTGGCGGCCGTCGATCTCCGGCGACACGAGATTCACGAGGGTCTCGTAGAAGTTGCGCGGCGTTCCGTCCTCCTCGACGGACTCCAGCCGAAGCGTGGTCTCGTCACCCTCAGTGACGAACAGCGCTTCGATTCCCTCCGTCTCCTCGCCGGGGAAGCTCCAGGCCACGAGCTGGCTGAAGAATCGGTTGAAGCCGGGCCAGGGGACCCAGTTGCGAGCCCAGCGACCCGTGGCGTCGCTCGTCCAGGCGACCGAGCGCCCCAGGCCGTACTGCCATTGCGCGAGAAGGGGATCGTCGCGAGCCGTGACGAGGACGCTCTGGGCGGCAGCCTTGACCGTCGTGCCGTTGTATCCCAGGAGCTGCGGCAGGCCTTCCTCCAATCCGCGCAGGATCGGTGAGGCGGCAGTCTGGACGGGGAAGAAGGGCTCCTCGACGATCTGCTGGCCGGAGACCTGCTGCGTCTCCTTGAGGAAGATGTCGGGGATGCTGGCCGGGTTGACCGCGTTGTAGAACCGTCCTCCGCCCTGCTCCGCGAGCTCCTCGAGCACGGTGGCTGAACCGGCTCCAGCTCCGACGGTGCTGAGGGTGATGCCTGCCGCCTTCATGCGATCGAGAAGTGCCGCGTAGTCACCGCTCGAGGACCAGCCGTCCGTGAGAAGGATCACGTGGCGCTTGGTTGCGCTCGTCTGCTCCAGGGAGTCCACGGCTTCGGACAGGCCGGCGAAGATGTTCGTCTGCCCGTCCGGCCGGACACCCGCGATCTGGCCCTCGACATCCCCGACATCCCCTAGCGGGGCCGTCCGGACGACCCAGTGGGCGTTCTCGTCAAAGGCGACCACGCCGAACTCGTCGCGGGCGGTGAGCGCGGCGGCGGCGCGAAGGATCGCCTCCTTGCCGATGTCGACCTTGGGGACGCCCTGGATTGCGGCGCCCATGTCGCGGTTCGCCGTGTTGCAGTGGCAGGCATCCATGGAGCCGGACTTGTCGAGCACGACGACCAGCGCCACGTCGGGGTCCTTTTCGCGGTCGCGGACGTCCATGTCGACCGGTAGAGCCTCCTCCAGCGGCGTGTCGCGATAGCCGCCCGCCCCGTAGGAGCCTTCTCCACCGATCATCACCAGCCCGCGGCCGAGGTCGCGGGTGAAGACGCGCAGTGCCTCCATCTGCGCGGTGCTGAGCCGGGTAGCGGGAGCGTCGACGAGGACGATCGAGTCGTAGGCGGCGAGGCCCGTGAGGTTCTCGGGCACGGCCTCGGGGACGACGGCGGTGACGTCCTGGCGCTCCGCCTCCAGTGCCGCCACGAGATTGGAGGCGACCTCTTCGTCCCCTGCCACGACGAGGATTCGCGGGTCGCCCTTGACGATCGTGTCCGAATCGGCGCGATTGTTCTGGCCGAACGTGTCGCGGCCCGCCTCGACCAGCGCGCGAAAGGTATGGAAGCCCGCCTCGGTGGCGCGAACCGTGAAGAGCACGCGGTTCAGGCCTGGCTCGAGGTCCACGGCCTGGGTACCGATCAGGGCCCCGTCGCCGAACAGCCGCACGGTGGCCGGCTGGGCGACGGTGGAACGGACGGTCACCTCGGCCTCGATCTCCTCCCCGATGCGAGCGGTCGTCGGCGTCTGCAGGCGCTCCACCAGCACCTCATCGGCCGCGCCGAGGCCAACGACGTGCGTCTCCACCTGGATCCCCCGTGCCGCTGCCAGGGCAGCCTCGGTCGTGCCCCTGCCGGTCGTGTCGTTGCCGTCGCTCACGAGGACGATTCGTTTCTGCGTCTCGTCCGGGAAGAGGGCGGCGGCAAGGCGCAGCGCCGCCCCCAGGTCGGTCGCGCTGCGAAGCGGCACCGAGGCGATGGCCTCGAGCTCGCGAGCCTCCGCGGGCAGCCGCTCGACGAGCGCTTCGCCGCCGAAGGCGACGATTCCCGCCTGGTCTCCCTCGGGCGCCACCTCGAGGGCCTCGCGCAGGAAGTCCGTTGCCTCGGCCCTCCCTTCGACGCCGATGCTGTCGGAGAGGTCAACGACGAAGACCGTCGTGAGTCGATCCACGGGGAGCACGAGGCGGACCCCTGCGAGCGCGAGGATCAGTGCTGAGAGCAGCGTCAGACGGAGGAGCAGGGCGGCCAGGCGTCGACCTCGCGAAACGCGATGGCGGGCCGCGCGGCTCAGCAGAACGGTGGCCCCCAGCAAGGGGATCGCCAGCCAGAGGACTGCCGGGTTCGCGAACGAGAGGCCCATCAGCCCGACCTGCTCATCGTCCCCGACCCGATGACGTCAAGCGGCGGAAGCGCCCGGTCGTGGTCACCTCACGGATGCCTGCCCAGAGCCGGCGTGCCCCGTCGCGCTCGTAGACGAGCCACTCGACCATCAACAGGGCGAGTGCAAGGAGAGCGAGCGGGACCCACCACTCGTCCCGTGCCACCCCGGATGTCGCCGCGTCATCGGGCGCCTCACGTCCCAGGGCCACAAGCCGTTCGCCGTTCCCCGGCGCGATGTTCGACTCCGCTGGGTCGAAGAGGTCGACGGCGAATCGGATCGGGCCCGTCTCAACCTCCGCCGGCGCGGTGGCGGATGGGTCCGGAGTGGGGGAGATAGAGCCGCTGGCCGAAGGATCGGGGCTTGCAGATACCGGAATCACAGCGTCCGCGGTGTAAACGCCCAACAGCTCCGTGCCAACGAAGGTCACGGAGCCCGCCGCCCCGCTTACCGGCAGCTCGACGACGCTGCCGTCGGGACGGGTGACCCGCAGGGCTGTCGCGCCCGGTGGCGCCGCCAGATCGACCGGTGCCCCCGGGGTGACCGGCTCGACCCCTTCGGGATCGATTCCAAGGAGCTCGCCCGCGAGGTTTGCCGCCAGTATCGGCCAGGCGACCTGGAGGGGCAGGTCACTCTGGCGAAGATCGAAGGCCAGGACGGCCGTCGGGAGACCATCGCGCAGGCCGCTGTACAGCAGCGGCGATTCGGGTCCCGGGATGACCGGCCGCGCCCAGGCTGGCAGCTCGATCAGGACGGCTTCGGCAACGTGCAGCCGCGAGAGGTCGACGTTGCGCAGCAGCGGCTCGTCGCTGGCGGGCTCTCCGGGGACCGGGCCCTCGACCTTTCCACTCACGGCACCGAGGCCGGAGGTGCGGGGCGGGGCGATGGCCAGGATCGGCTTTGCCGGCAGCTCCGGCGGCAGATAGCCGTCGAAGACGATGAGGTCGAAGAGTTCCCTGCCGGTCGTCGTCGGGTACTCGTCGGGTGTGGCTCCGTAGAGCTCGATGTTCGGCAGCAGCGACAGGGCGTTCTGGAGATAGACATTCCCCGGTCCGACCAGCAGGACCCGCTGCAGGCGGTCGCTCGGCACGATGGCCCAGGCGGCGTCATCCAGGCTCAGCTGGTCGACAGATCCCGCGACCGTTGTCCCTGGCGTCTCCGGGATGCTCAGCCGTGCCTCCACGACGCGCGTCCCAGCCGGCACTTCGTCGATGACCACCTCGGTCCGTCGCAGGGCATCGAGGGCAAGGTCTCTCGCGGTGATGGGGACTCCGTCGGCGAGCACCTGGAGCCGGCGCGTCACCCGCTCGCTGTCGAGGTTGGCGACGCTGGCGAAGACGCTTCGCTTGATCCCGCTGGAGTCGGCCCGGACGGCGAGAGCCACGATGGCCTGGTTGTGTCGATCGCGGCCGACGGTGAGCACCCGGACGGGCACGCCAAGCTCGACATCCGGTGCCTCGGCCGCGGAGTCGTCCGTGACGACAAGGATCTCCGCGCCCCGAGCACGTGCGGCCAGGGCACCCGCGAGCTTGAGGCCATCGGTCAGGTCGGCCGATCCCGTCGAGACTTCTACGCTCTCGATGGCCTCGGTGAGACGGCTGCGGTCCGTCACCTCGTTGGCGACCACTCGCGCGCTGCCGGCTGCAGCGACCACCGAGACATGTCCGTCGGCGGGCAGGTCTGCCAGCGCGTCCAGAGCCGCTCGTTTCGCGGCGGTCAGCCGGTCCGGGAAGACGTCGGTGGCGGCCATGCTCGCGGACGCATCCAGGACGAGGATCACGTCGCGGGCGAGGCCTGCCGCCCGTTCCCCGAAGGGTCGCGTCGCGACGAGGACGAGTGCCAGCACGAGCAGGAGCTGCAAGAGCAGCAACAGCGAGCGGCGAAGCCGCTGCCAAGGTGCGTTCGCCTCCACATCGCGAACGAGCTGGGCCCACAGGTACGTGCTGCTCACCGGACGTTCTGTGCGGCGCAGTCGCAGCATGTAGAACGCGACGATCAGCGGCACGAAGAGGAGCCCCAGGAGGGCCAGCGGCGCGAGCAGAGGCATCGAGGGGGACCTCCCGTCAGGCCACGACGCCGCGACGCCGTAGCTCGGCGAAAACGAGCTCGGCGAGTGGCAGCTCGGAGCTGACCGGCAGGTACGCCACGCGGCGTTTGACGGCTGCTGTCTCGAGCGTCGCCTGCCAGGCGGCGAGGCGCGCCTTGTACACGTCGAGCGTGGCAAGGTCGGCCGTCACATCTACGCCCACCGACGACTCGCTGTCGACCAGCCGGAGCTCGCCCTCGAGCGGGGGGTCGAGCTCGTCGGGGCTGAGGGTATGCAGCACGCTGACCTCGCAGCGTGTGCCGGCGAGCTCGGCGATGACCTTTTCCGCAGCCGGATCGAAGAGATCGCTGATCAGCAGCAGCGGGCCGCGCTGCGTCAGCTGCGCAGCATAGTGGCGTGTCGCCGCAGCGAGGTCACTCGGGCCCTCGCCTGCCCGGACCGCGGACAGGTCGGCCAGGACGCGAAAGATCTGGTTCGTGCCACGCGCGGCGGGGAGCCTGCGGGCGACCCGTCCCTGCAGGATGGAGATGACCACCCGGTCATACGAGGCGAGGCCGACGTAGGCTAGCGCTGCTGCGGCGCGACGCGCGAAGTGCAGCTTGTCTGGGGCGCCCGTGGCCATGGAGGCCGAGGCGTCGACGAGGATGTGGACCGTCACGTCCTCTTCCTCGACGAAGAGCTTGATGAAAAGCTTCTCCAGCCGGGCGTAGACGTTCCAGTCGAGCGAGCGCAGATCGTCGCCCAGGGAGTAGTCGCGGTAGTCAGCGAACTCGACCGACTGGCCGCGCTTGACGCTGCGGCGCACGCCCCGCAGGCCTCCACGGACCTGCTTGCGCGTCATCAGCATCAGCTGCTCGAGCTGTCGGAGAAAGGCCTCGTCGAAGACGGTGGGATCGACCGAAGAAGGCAGCAGATCCGGACGGGCCGACGGGGCGGCCGCCTGCGGCTCGTTCACGCCGAAGACGACCCGGTCAGTCGACGGTGGGCGGCGCGACTGCATCGAGCACTGCCCGCACCAGCGCGTCGCTCGAGATTCCCTCGGCCTCTCCCTCGAAGTTGCGGATCACCCGGTGGCGAAGCGCCGGCAGTGCCACGCTGCGAATGTCGTCAACCGAGACGTTGTAGCGCCCTTCGAGCAGGGCATTGATCTTGCCGGCCAGGACCAGCGCCTGCGCTCCGCGTGGGGAGCCGCCATAGCGCACGTACTGGCGCACGAGCTCCGGCGCCCGGGGCTGATCGGGGTGGGTCGCCGCAAGGACACTCACGGCGTAGGCCGTGACATGCGGTGCGATGGGCACGCTGCGAGCGAGCCGCTGCATCTGGCGGACATCCGCGGCGTCGGCAGCCTTGCTCGCCATCGGGACCTCGACGCCTGTGGTCCGCTCCATGATCGCCGCGAGATCGTCCTCGTTGGGGAACGGGACCCAGAGCTTGAAGAGGAAGCGGTCGAGCTGCGCCTCGGGGAGGGGGTAGGTGCCCTCCATCTCGAGCGGGTTCTGGGTCGCCAGCACGAAGAAGGGGGCCTCGAGCTTGTAGCGCTGCCGGGCGACGGAAACCTGCTGCTCCTGCATCGCCTCGAGCAGGGCCGACTGCGTCTTGGGCGTGGCGCGGTTGATCTCGTCGGCCAGGACCAGGTTGGCGAAGATCGGCCCGGCCTGGAAGCGGAACTGCCGCGCGCCGTCCTCTTCAACGAGAATGTTGGTGCCGACGATGTCCGCGGGCATCAGGTCGGGCGTGAACTGGATGCGGCTGAAATGGCAGTCGATGACGTCGGCGATCGTCCGGACGAGCAGCGTCTTGCCCAGCCCCGGGACGCCCTCCAGCAGGGCGTGGCCGTTCGCGAGCAGGCAGATGAGGGTCTGCCGCACGAGGTCGCGCTGGCCGACGATGACGCGTCCCACCTCGCGCTCGATCCCCGTCGCCTGAGCGGCGAACTGCTCCGGCTCGATCAACGGAGCGGCCCCCTCAGCCTGGGGCGGCGGTGGCGCGATTGCGTCGGCGCCGGGGGCAATGGTGGAGACCGGCTGGTTCATGTGGGTCCTCGGCTGCTGCTATTCGGGATTGAGCGACGAGAAGTAGTCGCGGACGTAGTCCTTGACCCCGAGCGGCACGTAGCTGCGGTCCAGGCTGGTGATCGCGAAGTCCTCGAAGTCCTGGTAGACGTCCGTGTACGGGACCAGCGAGTCGTTGTTCGTTCCCTGTCCCTGTCCCTGGCCCTGCTGCGTCTGGCCCTCACCGCCCGCGCCGCTGACGTAGGAGGGGTCGCTCGGCTTGCCGAGGCGGTCGAAGTCGGCAAAGACCTTGTCGGTGTCGCCGGTGCCGAACTGCTTGTTGCCGCTGCTCGGTCCGCGGAAGCCGCCGGCGCTGTTGCCGCTGCCGAGGAAGCGGGCGCTCGAGCCGCCACCGCCCAAGGATCCTTGCCCCTGACCTTGACCTTGCCCCTGACCTTGGCCCTGGCCCTGACCCTGACCTTGCCCCTGGCCTTGACCCTGGCC
>JACDFU010000146.1:5779-6549 GCA_013815585.1 Chloroflexota bacterium | reverse complement strand
AAGCGTACGGAGCTTGTCACCTCGGGTGCCGCCGACCGGGTCCAATCCAGCCCGACCCTCTTCGGCAAGGAGGACCTCCGTAATGAGCTCGTAGACATGGTCCTTGGCTCACCTGCCGTCCCCGCTCGAAAGGACCAGCGTGCGGCGGCAGCTCCGCTGATAGATGCATTTTTTGCCGGCCTGGGCGGTGGCGCCGCCGACCTCTTGTCCGCCAACCTCGGACGGGCTGGCGCGCGACTTGTCAGGCTCGTGGCCGAAGAGCAGCGCGAGTACATGGCGACGCCTTCCTACCAGGAAGTAGTCGAGCTCAGAGAATTCTCACCACCGAGGACAAGCGACCGGCGGATCTCGGGTGATCGCCACGCCGCCTTCAGCAGATCCGTCGCCTACGACGGGTGGAAGCGGTCCCTCTTCCCGGTTGAGTGGTTCGACTCCCGAACCGAGCGGACCCTGGCCAATGCGATCGATGACGACCGGAGCGTCATGTGCTGGGTCCGCCTCCATATCGGCGAACTCCCGATCCTGTGGAACTCGGCTGGCCAGGAATACAACCCCGACTTCAGCGTCATCGATGCCGACGGAATGCATTGGGTAGTCGAGGTCAAGATGGACAAGGAAATGGCGTCCGCGGACGTCAAAAGCAAGCGCGACGCGGCCAGGCGCTGGGCCAACTACGTCACGGCCGACGGCAGGTCGACGCTTCCTGGCGATACCTTCTCGTCTCGGAGACGGACGCCGAGACAGCCAAGGGGTCCTGGGACGCTCTCAAG
>JACDFU010000146.1:0-5769 GCA_013815585.1 Chloroflexota bacterium | reverse complement strand
CGGCGACTAGGTTTGTCGGCCTCAGTTGTTTCTTAGCCTGCCCGTGGCTGCTAGAGCCAAGTGTCCGGTCCGCCGCGTTGCCCCAGGCCGCACGGCAACCGGATTCGGCACTGAGCAGGTGCCCTGACTTCCCGCCAGCTGTGCCCGGTACAGCGGGGACGCGAGAGGAATACGCCCAGGTCGCGCGCGACATGGCACTGCGCTAGGTGGGTCACGGACGGCCGAAACGACGGGCGGCTGTCTTTGCTCGGCCGCCCGCTGTCTGGGTTCGCGTCCTCTCGCCCCGACCAGTCCCACCTCTTTTCGTTGGGCTGCGGGGGCCGCCCGACGCGTCCAAGCCCATGGAGTAGGCGCTCATCCTAAGGAGTTTCAGTCACCAAAACTGCGAGCGCGTCCAGGGTCTTCCCCTTCAGGGCTCCGCTGGTCGGGACCTGCTCATTCATCGGTACGAGCCGTTCCTCAGCCACCGTAAAGGAGCCTTGCGAGGCACCAACCCTGATGAATAGATCGCCCTCGCCGGTAAGCATTAGGACGTAGCGTTCTCCGACGATCAGCGGATCGGCGTCTGCTTCTCGGAATGTGCATCGCTGGTCGGCCCCGACGCTGCGAAGCACCGGAATGACATCGCCTGGTTGCCCGCGGCCCTTGAACAGCTGCTCGACGGTGAAGTCATTAGCAAGATGGATCACCTTGCCGTCCGACGACCGCGAGATCTCCCGAGCGTCACCCTCAAGTCGTCCGAGGGCGATCGTCGTTGAGCTACCCAGCAAATCGTCAACCGTGTCCGCATAGTCCCGATCCTCCACGAGCATCCCGTCGCAATACACCACCTCGCCAGCAGGACTTAGGCCAAGTTGCGAAGCGACCGTCGCGGTCACTGCAGCAAGCAATAGGACGAGCGCTACACCGCCAACAAACAGGGGTCGCATAGCCACCCTCCTTAGTAGAGCCCGTTGAGATCGGCTTCGTCTTCTGGTTGAAGCACCTTGTACAGTTGGTTATGGCACCGGAACGAATGGTCGGCGTACATGATCGAAGTATCGCTAGCGGCGTGAGCGAGCGCCATACCGTGACCGAACTCATGGATGGCCGTACACTGCTTTCGATCCTGCGAGTGGGCCGCCGCATCGAAATGCGCAAAGTTGAAGTACAGGTCTGCGGCGACCAACCTGCAAGTTGACTGGTCGAACGTAAGGGTCGCTTGCCCGGCGACGCTGGGATCAGGGTTGCCGAGCGCGGCCCATGCGACCGTCGCGCCGCCGTCGAGTCGGCTCCATGTGAACTGCGTTCGGCTGTTGATATTCGCCGCAGCGTTGTCAATCGCTCCCCTGGTGGTCACTGACCACGAGGACGGACGTTGGTACGTCTGTGTTGCGGAGTTCCAGCGGTGATGCACAAACAGGTCTCCGCAGTGAAAGTAGTTGTTGTCCGCGGCTACCGGCGACACCATCGAAGGGAAGACCAGTAGGTAGGCGGCCAGCCCCACGGCAATCACCAGGCGGCGGTCCGCGCTTCGACCAGAGCCCATGCATCCTCCTCGCTGGTCAGACCGCGGCGGACGGTATGCCACTCATTGGTCGGGCCAACGTAACAGTCAGCCCCCGCATGGTCAGTCTATTAATCGCTGCGGGGCGATCATGCCTGCCTCGGTAGAACACAGCGAAAGGCGCCACCTGCCGTTGGGGAGCCTGGACCAGTTCGGGACCGATGTGGCCACGGCCGCCCGACTCCGAGGTATCAACCGGTGGAACCAGCCGAATAGGTAGTCGGGGATCGTTCGATTGGCAAAGGCCAAACGCATGCTTCAGGCGCCGGACATTCGCCGTTGCTTCGATGCGTATACGGAAGTGATATCCGGGATCAACGGCGTACGGCTAACGAACGACATGGCCACGAGGATCCAGTACCCGAAGCTGCCGTCCGAATGTACGCAGGCCCTCTTGCGCGACCTGGTGGTTTGCCGGCACCGTCCTACCCGAACTCGGTCCGATAGACAGCGCCGTAGTTGGCGCCAAAGAGGCTGACCTGATCGTCGTGACCGACGCTGGGCGGTTCACCGTGGAGGTCAAGGCGACCGCGAGGGACTATACCGAATTGTCGGCCGCGACCTTCGAGCCGACTACTCCATATGGCTTGATTTTCGAACATTCATTACCACTCGCGAGGTCACCATCTACGGCGTGCGTGGACCGGTTGACCGTTTTGGCTGGGTCCAGGACAAGTCGCCTCACATGCCAAGTTTCTGAGGGATACCGAGGGTCAACGCGCCGTCGTTGTGCTCGATTTTGTGACGTGGCCAGGTGGCGCCGACCTAAGGCGTTCGTGATCCCTGGCCCCGGCCTGTCCGCCACTAGACCTGCGGATCCGGCTCGCCCAACGCCATGAAGCGTTCCGGAATCGGCCGGGGCCACCTTCACATTGCCTACGCGAATGCCTTGGACTTACGTCCGAGTACCGTCTCTCGTTCATACACGGAATCCAGCCGACCGTCGGGCCACCGATGCTCCACGCGGACGGCCAGGTCGCGCACGTCGGGAACCGACCCGACAACGCAGAGCTCGACGACTCTGTACTTGTCATGCTCGGCGACGAGCCGGAAGGTGCTCGGACCCCGCATGGCACCGCCTCGGAGGATGCTGCCGGAGTTGATCGACGAGAGTCGAACGTCGGCAAGGTGTCGCTCGAGGAGGCTCGAAGTATCGAGCACGAGGACGGTCTGTGGCAGGGCTCGGTAAGCCCGCGCGTTGATGAGGACTTCCAGCTGGGACTCGTCGACCCAGAAGAAGACATGCTGGTTGAGGATTCGGTACCAGTCGGCGGGCGACAGCCCGTCGGTCAGGCATCGCGCAAGGTGGTCATGTCGCAGTGGAAGCTGATCGCGCACTACCGCGGCGCCGTGCTTGGGATGCTCGATTCTGATCGAGTCTCCGCGCCATTGTGCCTCGATTCGATCGCGCTCGGCCCCGCGGACTTCGAAGAGGTCGAGCAGTGCGCTGGTGCTGAGCAGGCCGTGCTGCTCGATCGAAGGCCAGCTATCAAAATGGGCCATGTGGAACAGCCGCGGGAAGCGAGCCGCGAGCTTGGCCGGATCCATCACCAGCGCCGTCGATCGATGATGCTCCGGAACTCCTCAAAGCGCGTCGAGATGAGGGACACCGGCGCGCGAGCGACGACCTCTATCTCCTCGACCATCCTGAAGGTCTCGTCCGTCAGCTGCCTCGTCAGTCTGGCTCGTTCCCCTGTCCTCGCATTCGCAGCGGCGCCGACCATGACTGCGGCCGGGTATCGGGTGGACTACGCCATCCCGTCAGCCGAAGGGTGGGTCCTGACTCCGGCCAGCCGATCCGCGGGCGACGCCGCCCTGTGGCGGGCGACAAGATCGGACTCCGACAGCGTGACGTAACGGCGGACCATGTCGAGGGTGGCGTGGCCGAGGATCTGCTGGAGGCTGAAGACGTCGCCACCGTTGACGAGGTAGCCGCGGGCAAAGGTGTGGCGGAAGGTGTGCGGGCTGCAGCGCGTCCCGACGCCGGCACGCCGGCCCAGGCGGGCAATCGCTTGCTGCACGCCACGAGGCGTGAGCCCCCTCCGCTGGCGGCTTTCGAATAGCGGAGCGGTAGGCACGAGGGCGCGGCGGGTCGCCAGATACCGGACGAGCCCGCGGCGCGCGGTCGAACCGATGGGCACGATCCGTTCCTTGGCGCCCTTGCCCATGACATGGAGGGTGCCGTCGGGGCGGACGTCGCCGACCCGAAGCGAGGCGAGCTCCGACAGCCGCAGCCCGGTATCGAGGAACACCAACGCGAGCGCGCGCTCGCGTTCGTTGGCGAGGGCAAGGAGGCTCCGGAGCTCCGCGTCGGAGAACGGCGCGATCAGCCGGCGGGGCACCTTTGGCCGTCGGAGGGCCCGGAAACCGGCCGCCGTTGCGAGCTCCTCGGTCGCGCACCAGTTGCCGAAGGCCTTCAGACCGCGAACGTAGCCGGCGATCGACTCGGGAGCGAGCGTGGCACGCAGCTCGAGCAGCCAGGCCCGTAGTACCGCCGCGCTGATCGCGTCCACCGGCCGGGCCTCGCCGAAGCGGCGGACACAGCGGCCGGTGATCATCCGGTACCACTCGACCGTCCGGGGCGACGCGCCCTCGGCCGCCCGGGCGGCGCAGAAGAGGTCGGCCGCAGCCCCCAGAGCGAGCGGAATCGGGCCGGAAGAAACAAACGCAAGGTCAGATGCGCCAAAAGGGTCAGGCGCACAATTCGGGGGTGAGTCAGGCGCTATTCGCATCTCGGAGCCTCCTCCGAGGTGTGCGCCTAAGGGCCCGGAACCACAAGATCTAGTGTTATCGAGCCGATCGGACCGCCAGATCATGTGGTATGGCTGGCGAGGAAGGATTCGAACCTTCGATCTCCTGATCCAGAGTCAGGTGCTCTAAGGCGCCATCTCGGCTTGCCGCCCGCTGTGCTAGGCGGTCGCGTCAAGTGCGCTTGCGCAGTTTGGGACCTTAGAAGTTTCGCCGGCGCCATTCCGACCGTGCGGCGCTCTTCCCCAGGGGTCACCGCAGGGGTCAGAGCCACCTCCTGCGCCCTCAGGAGGCCCCGAATCGGCCGCGATCTACGCGCGAAAGGGTGGAGCCGACACTCGGATTTGAACCGAGGACCTGCTGTTTACGAAACAGCTGCTCTACCACTGAGCTATGTCGGCCGGTCCAGCGAGTGTACCGTGCGCCGACGAAGTCAAGCCTGACCCGAAAGTTCTCCCAGCCGTGAAGTTTCTATACGACTTCACGGATCTCGTGAAGTCACCGTCAACCTATACCAGATTGGACTTGGACGCAAGCTGGTGACCTCAGCGATGCAGCGGTTCCAGCCCCTGGGTCACGCCGAACGGGCAAACCGGGCGAGCACCTACCAGATGTCAGGCGTTGGGAGTGACGAGTTCACGCACTAGAGACCGATGACCTGGTTTCGTCCGGCTCGCTTTGCCTGCGAGAGCCAGAGGTCAGCCACTGTCAATGCGGTCGCCGTGCTCCAATCATCGCCAATCTGGGCACAGCCGGCAGAGACAGTGACCCGGAGGGGACTTTCAGTGCCTGCCTTGCAAGTGTCCGGCTCAAATCGACGTGCTCGCCCTCGTGGGCAAGGCACCGAAAACCGCATAGGCGGTTGCTCAGTTACGAGGCCGGGCGGACGCCGGGCGCCGGCGCCGAGTCCTCAACAGAACGCCGCGGCCAGGGCAACAGAGCAACCAACTAAACCCAGCCCGGATCGGCCTCGGCCCGGTCAGCGCGCACCACCGTTGCGGTAGAGCGCGACGATCCCGGCGAGCGTCAGGACAACCGGCCCGGCGACCGCCACGATGATGACGAAACTCGCCCAGACGCCGAGCCCGGACGCCAGGTTCGTCCTGATCATCGACGGAGTGAGGCCGTGCCCGGCACGCCGGTCAACGCGGCAGGACGAACGATCGCCCGCAACTCCTCTACCGGGCCGACGCCAGCGTGGGCGAAGCTGTGGTCGTGGTCGGTAACGAAGCCGTGGTCGCCGTCGGCAAAGCTGCCAGAGTCGTTGGCAGCATCCGGCCTGGCCGTGAAAGCGGTGGGCCATCCTCCGGGCTCGGATCCTGCGGTCCGTCGTGATCGGGCGCTTGTCGGGCCAGGACGATCGCATCCCCGGAGCGCTTGGCGAGGTACATTGCCTGGTCGGCGCGTGCAATGACCTGATCTGCAGTCTCCTCCATGGTCGCCGCGCAACCAACGCTCGCCGTGACGGTGACGTC
>JACDFU010000215.1 GCA_013815585.1 Chloroflexota bacterium | reverse complement strand
GGAGCCTCACTGGCGCACGGTTTTCCGAATCGGCAACGATCGCAAAGAGACGCAGTCGGCAGGTTTACGCCATCTCAAAGCAAACTCTCACGACTCTCAGCACGATGTGGTTGGACCCGGCCACTGACGGAGTCATACGCGCACGCGGAGGAAACGCTCCTGGCAAACCGAGGTCTCGACCTGCGGGCTCGTCGAGGACGCAACCGGCTGGGAACGTTTGAGAGGTCCGCCTGCAGGAAGAGATGAACGAAACGATTAGGGAGGTCCAGATGTTTCGTCGGGAAGGCAAGGTCGCAAAGGCCGTAGAGTCGTTGGGAAACGTGGCGCCGTTGGCCGAGCAGCTCGTCGCGGACGAGAAGATTCGTCAGCGTCTTGGCACCGCACTCGCGCATGGAGTAGCCGCAAGGCGCGAAGCGCGCTCGCGCGGACAGCTCCGGCAGCTGGCATCAAACCGCTACCTCCACGCGCATCTGGCTGAGGTGGTCGGGCAGCTGTCGGCAGCTAACGCTCGGATGCGGCGTAAGCGCAGAAATCGGAGGCTCGTACGCTCGGCGTTCGTCCTCGCGCCCGTGGCCGCCGTCGCCATGCAACAGAGCCGCTCCTGGCTGCTCGAGCGCCTCGGCGGGGCGAAGGACGCGTACGGATCGATGGCTGTGTCGATCAGTCTGCCGTCTGTCGGGGGGCGAACGACGATCGAGGAGCAGATCGAGATCGACGTCCCGGTCTCGACCGCGTACAACCAGTGGACGCAGTTCGAGGAATTCCCGCTCTTCATGGAAGGCGTCGACGACGTCAGCCAGATCGACGACGAGCGCCTTCACTGGGTGGCGTCAATCGGCGGCAGCAGGGCGGAATGGGACGCCAAGATCCTGGAGCAGGTTCCCGACGAGCGGATCGTCTGGGAGAGCACCGACGGGAAGGAAACTCGCGGCAGCGTCAGCTTCACACCCGCCGGCGACACACGATCGACGATCCGGCTGACGATGACGTACGCGCCCGAGGGTGTCCGGCAGAAGGTCGGCTCGGCTGCGGGACTCGACGCGCGGCGCGTCCGGGGCGACCTCGATCGGTTTAAGCAGCTGATCGAGTCGCGTGGGACTGAGGACGGCGCCTGGCGCGGCGAGATCAAGGGCGGTGCCTCGAAGGTCTGAGGACAGGGTGCGCTCCGGGCAAGATCCGGAGCGCACTTTGTCGCCGCCGGAACGGGCCTAGCTGGTACGGATCGTCTGCCAGGAGTGCCAGGTGATCCGGAGGATCACGAGCGTGATCGCGAGCCCGATCAACGGGTCCGCGATGTCGGCGCCGAGTGTGACCGCGATTGCGCTGAGAACGACGCCGAGGCTGACGAGCCCATCGGTTCGAGCGTGGTACCCGTCTGCAACAAGAGCCGGGCTCTTGAGGCGGCGGCCGGCACGCAGACGTATGTAGGCAGCGACCTCGTTCCCGATGAACCCGATCGCGCCCGCGCCGGCGAGCACCCAGAGGTGGGTCAGTGGTTGCGGGTCGATCAGACGGACGATGCTCTGGTAGAGCGCAACGAGAGCGCTAATCAGGATCGCAAGAACGACGAAGAGCCCGGCAATGCGCTCGGCCCGCGCGCTGCGAAGTAGGAACGCGATCCCGAGCGGCACGGCGGTGAGCGCGTCGCCGACGTTGTGGATCAGGTCGGCGAGAAGAGCGACGCTGTTGCTGTAAGCGAAGATCGCGCCCTGGGCGAGAGCTGTCGCGCCGAGCACGCCAAGACTGATCCCGACGGCGCGGAGTCCTGCCCGCGAGCGCTTGATCGACGAGTCCACCAGACCATGGGAATGGCCGTGGTCGTGTGAGCTCGCCTGGGGGACACGCGTGGGTTCGTTCTCGGTCACTGACTTGCGGCGGCGTTCCACGAGGCGATTGTCGCGGCTCAGAGCCGGACGCGCCCGCGGACGTTCCAGGTGTCCGCGAGGCCATCGCCGAGCAGGTTCAGAGCCAGGATCATCAGGGCGAGCGCGATCCCGGGGAAGACGGACGTCCACCAGGCGGTCCCGAGGTACGACTGGGCGTCGGCGAGCATCGCTCCCCAGGAGATCAGGTTGCGGTCGCCGACACCGAGAAAGGCGAGGCCAGCCTCGATCAACGCTGCCTGCCCCGCCTGGAACGACGTATTGACGGCGACGACCGGGGCCACGAGCACGA
>JACDFU010000026.1 GCA_013815585.1 Chloroflexota bacterium | reverse complement strand
AGCTCGAGCAGGTCGCCGGCGCGGTCGGTGATGAAGGGGTGGTAGTCGTAGAGGACGAAGGCCGCGAGCTGGGAGCCGGGCGTGGGCCTGACCCGGCGCACGATGAGCCGGACCGGCTGCGCGTCCTTCTGGTCGGCGAACGGGGTGTAGCTCGTCTGGGCCACGTCGGCGCCACCCTCGAGCCAGTAGGGGATGGGCGTCCAGGCGTCGTCGGGGATCGCCTCGATCAGCCGCCGGATCGAGGCGTGCTGACGGACCGTGATGGAAAAGCGGACCTTCAGCCTCCGGCAGACCGCCACCACGGTATGGGCATAGAAGCCCGAGTCGGCCCTCACGGTGAGCTGACCGCTGGCCCCGGCATAGCGGACCCGGCCGATCGTCTCAGCCAGGAAGTGACCGGCGCTGCGAGCGGTGTTGGCGTTGCCGCCCCGCAGCCGAGCCATGAGCACCTCGGGGCAATGTTCGTCCGCTCCGACTGGACGCGGCGAGGGCTGGGCACCCGTATTCTCGAGGCCTGCGAGGCGGCCGCGAAGGATGAAGGGTTCCGGATGCTTGCCCTTATGGCCACCCTGCCAGGCGAGCCGCTCTATGCGCGCTACGGGTTCCAGGAGATCGCACGAGCGGACATCCGACTGCCCGATGGCGTGCCGCTGCCCTGTGTCGCCATGGAGAAGCCGATCTCGTAACGGGACCACCCGCGTCCTGCCGATTGTCCGGCGTCAACCCGCGATCGGCGGGGGGCGTCCAGCCATCAGGACCGCGTCGGCGTTGGTCAGTGGACCCTCAGTCAGCCCATGACTGACGCCGATCACGACGGCTCCATGTTTCCGGCCCAGGGCGAGGTAGTGATCGACGTCCTCGAGCAGGACGGTTCGACCACGCGCCGACTCGAGTAGCGAGGTCATTCGTTCCCGCTTGGTGGGGCCTGCCACGGCTCCGAGCGCGGATACGTCGTCGAACGATCCTTCCAGGCTCCAGGCCGCGAGGTAGGGTTCGATCATGGCGAGGTTCCCGGAGGACACGATCACCGACCTGGTCCCAGCCGCGGCCACGGCATCGAGGGCTGGTCGAACGAACCAGTTGGGTCGCGCACGCAGAAGGCTCGGGCGAAGGATCTCCTGTCGCTCACGGACGAGCTCCGCGCGGTCCGCGACAAGTCCGTGGTCCGCCCTGATCCGGTCCCAGATCTGCGGCTCGGTGAGCCCGACATAACCGTCGAAGAAGCCCGGCCCGGGCCGAATGCCGCGCCCGTCGAGGACGCGGAGATAGGCATCGGCCTGCAGTGGCTCACTGTCGCAGACGACGCCGTCGAAGTCCCAGACGCTCAGCTCGAAGGGCCCACGAGCAGCCAGGAATTCGACGAGCTCAGCAGGCGAGCTGAGGCGTCTCAGCGCCCTGCTCCGCTCGGCCGGCTCAGGCCTCAACCGTCGTGCCGGTGACCGCTGCCAACCGCACGGCTCGGTGGGTCTCCATCGATTCGCGCGCGGCGAGCGCCAGCGCGAAGGCGGCGACCGCGTCCCGGCCGGTGGGGGACGGCTCGCTGTCGGAAGCGACGGCCGCCACGAACGCCGCGACAGCTCCCACGTAGCCGTCGGCGAAGCGCGCCACGAAGTCGGTGCCGATGTCCCAAGCTCGCGCGCCGGCTGCCAGGCTCTCCACGCCGGTGACCCGCTGGGCCGCCGGTCCGATGCGCAGGGTCGAGCGCGAGCCCATCACCTCGAGGGACGCCTCGTAGCCGTAGCCCGAATCTCGACTGTTGTCGATCAGGCCGAGGGCACCGCTGGCGAAACGGAGCGCAACGATCGCGTTGTCGACATCGCCCGCGACTTCCGCGATCTGTGAATCGGAGAGCGCGGCCCCGGCGGCGTACACCTCCTCGACCTCTCCCACCAGCCAGCGGGCGACGTCAAAGTCATGCAGCGTCACGTCCGCGAAGATCCCGCCGCAGGCGCGAAGATATTCCAGGCTGGGCGGTGTCATGTCGCGGCACGTCGCGCGGAAGAAGCGGACCTCGCCCAATGAGCCGTCGTCGATCCGGTCCTTGATGAAGCGGAAGTCAGGATCGAAGCGACGGTGAAAGCCGACCTGAAGCTTCACCTGCGCTTTCCTGACCGCGGCGATCGCCTGGTCGGCTCGTGCCGGATCAAGCGAGAGCGGTTTCTCGCAGAAGATGTGCTTGCCCGATGCCGCCGCTGCTTCCACCATCTCGGCATGCAGCGGGGTGGGTGACGCGATCAGCACCGCGTCGATCGCTGGATCCGCCAGCGCGTCTCGATAGTTCGACGACGCAGGCACTCCCAGCCGCTGCCCCGCTGCTTGGGCGCGAGCCGCGTCGGCGTCGACGACCAGGGCGAGCTCAGCGTCGGGAATCCGTCGAGCCAGGGTCTCGCGTGGAAGCCGCCGATCCGCCCGAGCCCCACCTGGGCGACGCGGACGGTGCGCGATGCCGGGGTCACCGGCAACCCGCGATGCAGTGGCGCGACAGGGCTGAGCTGGCGGAGGCCGTCGGGGCATGACGCGACCGGCGACCTCCGCTCATGTTTCGGCCTACTTGTACTTGTCGGCGTTGTCCTTGGTAACGAGCTCCGTGCCGGTGTCGATCACCGGATCGATCGTCTCGCCCTTGATGAGCTTGAGGAGGCTCTCCACCCCGAACTTGCCCATGTTGGCCGGCGACTGCGCGACGGTCGCGCTCATATCGCCCGCAATGATGGCCGCCGCCGCATCGGGGTTGGCATCGAAGCCGACGACCACGATCTTGCCGGTCGAGCCAGCCGCCTTGATCGCCTCGGCGGCGCCGAGCGCCATGTTGTCGTTGCTCCCGAAGACGCCCTTGAGGTCAGGGTTCTGGGTGAGGATGTCCTCCATGGCGGCCTGACCCTTTGCCTTGTCCCATTCCGCGGGCACCTCGGCCACCAGGTCGAGCCCGCAGCCGGTGACGGCCGCCTTCGCGCCGTCCGCACGGGCCTTGCCGGTGCTCTGCGTGATGAGCCCCTGGAGGATCGCGACCTTGTCACCCTTCTCCAGGTTCTCGCACAGGTAGTCCCCTGCCAGCTTGGCGCCGGCCTCGTTGTTGGTTCCGATGAACGTGACGCCCTCGTTCTCGCCCTTCGTGTCGATGAAAACGACCTTGATGCCCGCATCCTGGGCCTTCTTGACGGCCTCCGAGAGCGCCGCCGGGTCTGTCGGGGCGAGCGCGATGCCGTCGAACTTCTTCGTGATCGCGTCCTCGATCTGGGCCACCTGGGCGGTCACATCCGATTCCGCCGGCGGTGCCAGCACGGTGACGTCGGCGCCGGTGGCCTGGCCGGCCTCCTTTGCCCCCTTCTCGACCGCTGCCCAGAACGGGTTACCGCCACCCGGGCCCTTCATGTCGACGAGGATCTTCGGCGCCGAGGCGGCGGCGGTGCCGGCTCCAGCAGACGGTGAGGCCCCGGCCCCCGGCGTACAGGCCGCGATCACCAGGATCAGGGCGGGCATCAGTCCCCAGGTGGTTCGTGTGGCTTTCATCTCTGCGCCTCCAATGTGATGACGACCGATGGACGGTGGGTGCGGAGCTGTCCGGTGATCAGTTACCTCCTCGATCTCCTCTGGTTGAGTGGTGCAGCCGGGGGCCAGTGCGTTCAGCTCGAGGCGGCAGCGCGCCGCCGGAGCACGTCGAACGCCACGATCGCGATGATGACAACGCCGATGAGCACCTGCTGCCAGAACACCTGCACGTTGGACAGGTTCAGCAGGTTGCGCATCATTCCGATCACCAGCACACCCGCGAACACGCCGAGGACGGTGCCGCGGCCACCGAAGAAGCTCGCGCCGCCAATGATGACCGCTGATATCGCGTCGAGTTCGGCGCCGATGCCCGCGTTCGGAAAGCCGGACCCCGTCCGTCCGGCCAGCAACAGCCCGGAAAAACCGGCCAGCAGGCCGCACAGCGCATACACGATCACGAGCGTGCGATCGACATTGATGCCGCTGACCCGGGCCGCCTGCGGGTTGCCGCCGATCGCATAGATGTGCCGGCCCGTCCGGGTGTGCTCCAGAAAAAGCCAGGCGAGAGCGAAGCTGACGATGACCGCGATCACGCTGACGGGGATTTCGATGCCGCCCAGTACGAGGTTGCCGGCGCCCAGCCAGCGCACCTCCGCCGGCAGCCCGCTGATTGGGACACCGCCCGAGATGAGATTGGTCAGGCCCCGGGCGATGTTGAGCATGCCCAGCGTCATGATGAACGGGTGGGGCATGTGAAGCTTGGTCAGACCGAGGCCGTTGACCAGGCCGACCGCGGTCCCCACCGCGAAGGGTGTCAGGATCAGGATGGGCCACGGTACGCCCGCGACCGAGAGGACGGCGGCCGACATCATCGCCAGGGCGAGCGTCGAACCCACCGACAGGTCGATGCCTGCCGTCACGATCACGAGGAACTGGCCAAGCGCCAGCAGGGCCAGGAACGCGGTCTGGCGGAAGATGTTGGCGATGTTGTTGGAGGAGAGGAAGACCTCCGGCTGCGCGGCATACGACAGCGCGCCCATGACCAAGACGAGCAGCAGGACCCCGAACCGATCGAAGAAGGCCATGAGGCGGATCGAGCGCCGCGATTGCTGATCGGCATCGACCAGCTCGCCGGCCAGCTCGGGGCTCGCAGCTTCGGTCACCGGCGCTCTCAGTTCGCGCCCGCGCCGACCGGCGCGTCTTCCTGGCGCTTGTTGCCCATGATCCAGCCGATGACCTCGTCACGCTCGACTTCGCCCAGTGGCGCCTCCGCGAAGTTGGCGCCGCGGAAGAGAGCCATCACGCGGTCACAGACGTAGAAGATGTCGTCGAGACGGTGACTGATGAGGATCACGCCGATGCCGTGCGTCTTGAGGTCCTTGATGAGATCCAGCACTCTCCGGACCTCCCGGACCGCGAGCGCAGCGGTGGGCTCATCCATGATCACGACCTTGGCGTCGAACGCAGTGGCGCGCGCGATCGCGACAGCCTGGCGCTGACCTCCCGAGAGGTCCTCGACCCGCTGGCTCACGCTCTTCACGTGGATCCTCAACTTGTCGAGATGCTGCTTGGCAAGCGCGACGTTCGCGGCGTGATCGACGAGCCGGAGCGGGCCAATGGCGCGCGTCCGCTCGCGCCCAAGAAGGATGTTCTCGTCGATCCGTAGATTTCCGGCCAGGGCCAGGTCCTGGTAGACCATCTCGATGCCCCGCTGGCGCGCGTCCCGGGGACTGCCGAAGCGGACCGCCTCGCCGTTGATGAGCAGCTCGCCGCTGCTCGGCTGGTGAAGTCCCGAAAGCACCTTCATCAGGGTGCTCTTGCCGGCGCCGTTGTCGCCGACCACGCCGAGCACCTCGCCGGGTTCCAGTGTGAGATCCACGCCGCGGAGCGCGGTCACGTGACCGAAGCGCTTCGCGATCGCGCGAGCCTCGATGACGAGCGGGGCCGCGGCCTCCATCATCGCTCCTCCTCGGCGGGCGAGGCCCCGCTGCCAACGATTACCCGGAGAGTCTCGGGAAGGTAGCAACGCGCTTGCGCGGTGTCAACGCGGTTTCATTTTGGAACAAGATGCTCCATGGATGGTCCCGTCCGTGAGGGCGGATCGGAGGAGCGGGCGGGCGGAACAGCGCATGACCTCGACGGCCGCCTGACGGGAGAGCCCTGCAACATCGGTGAGCCAGACGAGGGCTTCGATGCCCGCGGCCGCCCGGTGGCGAGGGCCAGGACGTGCAGCTCCGCGTCCGGCATCGTCTCTGGCCTCCAATCAGCGGCGGGGTCCGTCTATCGCGCTCCAGACCCCGTACCGAGATTGCGTACCGCCACGTCCCATCACGGCCGCGATGCGCCACGTTGATGCCGCCGGGCGCGAGAACCAGCGCCGTGTCGTGAGCCTGGAGCACCCGCTCGGGATCCGACACGTAGGCCACGTTGTGTTGCCACAGCTCCCTCGCGAGCCGGGAGATCTCTGCTCCGCCCCGTGCCACGCGGACTCCTCCGTCGACGGCCAGCGTGGCTCTGGCCTCGAAGAGCTCGACCAGCGCGCGGTCGTCGCGAAGCAGGTAGGCGTCTTCGAACAACGCCTCGAGCTCCTCGGGCGTGCGTGCTCCGGCGGGCATGCGGGCGCCAGAGCTTGAGGCGGTGGGCCCTAGAACTTGAGGCTGTGGCGCTCGACGATCGGGAGCGTCCTCTCGAAGTCGACCTTGCAGCCGTAACGAGCGGCCAGAGCCGGAAGTGTTGACGGATCGTACTCGCCACCTGGGGCCCCGAGCTCGCGAAAGAGGTCCTCGAGGCCGGCCGGCGAGATGATCTCGAGGATCCTGGTCGGCGAATCACCCGGGTTCCAGAACGTGTGCCAGCTGCCCGCGAGGCTTGAAGACGAGATGTGCGCGGCCTTGGGCAGGCGCTCGGCGAGGAGCTGGGCCACGTTTGACTTGCCGGCGCCCATGATGCCGGTAATCAGGACGACCGATCCAGCGGGGAACGGCGCGTCGGCGGCGTCAGACGTCTTACCCATCTCCGAAAGTTTGGCTCGACGACAACGTGACTGCTGGCCGCGGAGCCCGTGCGCTGCGCCGGCCGGCCGGCCGTTCACGGTAATCGTCTCCCTCTCCCTGAGCGTGAGGGTGACAAAGTCGCTGGCCGCTAAGGCGGACAGAATCCCTGGCCGTCCACAATTCTCTGCCCGGCCGATTGACAGCCGGCCCAAGCGCCTGCAGAGTACAGTGGAACCTCTGGCGCTTTCCGTCCCCGTTCGGAGGGATGCCCTCACCGGCCCTCTCAGGAGAAGATGTGGCGTCGTGTTGTCGGCCGCTCCAAACATTTCTCGCCAACCGACCGGCAGGGCTGTTGGGGGGACGGCACGATGAGCTGGTGCCCAGCCTGAGCGATCTCGCGTCGCGACGTCGGGCCCCGCCCGACAAGCCCGACGCTGCATTCCACCGACCCGTGGCGTGACAGCCTTGTGGCGCGCGCCGCGCAGCCCGACGCAGCCACGCATCCGGCATCGTTGATGGGTTTGAATTGAGAGGAGGCAGATCCATGGCACATCTCCAGGTGAGGACGGCCCGGGTCACGGCGCTTGCCGCGATCGCGGTCCTGGTCCTATCGGCCTGTGCGGGCCCGGCAGCGACACAGGCGCCGACCGGGACAGAGCAACCGGCCGTGACCGGTGCGAGTCCAACGGGCGAGACCGGTGCGAGTCCAACGGGCGAGACCGGTGCGAGTCCAACGGGCGAGACCGGTGCGAGTCCAACGGGCGAGACCGGCGCGAGCCCAACGGGCGAGACCGGCGCGAGCCCGACCGCCGGTGAGCAGATCGGCGGGCAGGTGAACGTCTGGACCGCGTGGGGCGGCCAGGAGCTGACGGCGTTCCAGGCGGTCCTGGAGCCGTTCATCCAGCAGTCGGGCATCCAGGTCAACCTGCTGACGATCCGGGACCAGGATGTCCAGCTCGCCAACAACGTCGAAGCGGGGACGAGTCTGCCCGACATCGCGAATCCGCCGAACCCGACGCTGTACGCCGACTGGGCCCAGCGAGGCATCATGAAGCCCCTCGAGTCCTACCTCGAGGACATGGATGCGTACGTCGAGAACACCGTTCCCGGCCTGCTGCTCGAAGATCCCAACTACGGCAACATCGACGGCCAGCACTACCTGATGATGGTCAAGTCGCAGCTGAAGGGCCTCATCTGGTACAACCCCAAGGTCTACACGGATGAGCCGCCGGCGACGTGGGAGGAGCTCAACGCCATCCAGCCGCCCGAGGGCACGAGCCTCTGGTGTGCGGCCTACGAATCCGGCCCCGATTCCGGGTGGCCCGGCGGCGACGAGCTGGGCAACATCGTGATGCGCCAGTCCGGCGCGCAGGTCTACATCGACTGGTACGAGGGCCGCCACAAGTGGACGTCGCCGGAAATCCGGCAGGCGTACGAGACGTTCGGCCAGAAGGTCGCGACGGACAAGGTCTTCGGCGGCACCAACACCGTCCTGTCGACGAACTTCGGCAATGCCGGCGATCCCCTCTTCACCGATCCGCCGGGCTGCCTGTTCATGGAGCAGGCGACGTTCATCACGAACTTCTTCGTGCAGAACACCCCGGGCGTCGTAGCTGGCGAGGACTACGACTTCTTCCCGCACCCCCAGTTCAACGACGAGAACGCGGGCAACGTCATGGGCTTCTTCGACACGTTCGTGATGTACAACGACACGCCCCAGGCCCGTGCGCTCATGAACTACATGGTCACCCAGGAGGCCCAGCAGATCTGGGTCGATCAGGGCGGGACCCTGGCCGCCAACAAGAACATCACGGGGTACCCGGACGTGATCTTCGAGAACGCTGCCGAGGTCGTGACCGGCGCGGAGAATATTCTGTTGACGGCCGCTGACTATATGCCTCTCGACATGAAATCAGCGTTCCGGAAGTCGATCCTCGACTTCACGAATGACCCGTCGCAGCTCGATTCGATCCTGCAGAACCTCGATGAGGTCCAGGCGTCTAGCTACGGGCAATAGCCGGAACAGCCTCACGAAGGGATCGGGGCTGCGGTAAGGCCCGCAGCCCCGATCGACAGACCGCGTCGCACCTTCACGCAGCTGAGGGACTGAGCGATGGACCAGCGCATCGTCACCGCCGTGATCGCGGTGATCGTCGTGCCAGCCTTGCTCTTCGGCTACATCCAGATCGGCGAGTGGGCGCTGGAACGCATCCCCCGACGAATCGCCGCCCGGATGCGGCCGTACGTCTGGGTCTTCCCAGCCGTTGCCTTCGCGACGATCTTCATGGTGCTGCCGACGATCAACACGATCTTCATCAGCTTCCAGGACGCGCGCGGCAATCCGGTTGGCCTAGACAACTACGTGTTCTTCTTCACCAATCCGGAGACCCTGACATCCCTGAAGAACAACATCCTGTGGCTCGTGTTCTTCACGGCATTTGTGGTCGTCCTCGGCCTGTTCATCTCGATCCTCTTCGACCGGATCAAGTATGAATCGGTCGCCAAGACGGCGGTGTTCCTGCCCTTGCCCATCAGCGCGGTGGCGGCCTCGATCATCTGGAAGTTCATGTACGAGTACGATGCGCCAGGGCGCCCGCAGACGGGGACTCTAAACGCCGTTATCACGGCCGCCGGATTCGAGCCGGTCGCGTGGCTCATCAACGCGCTGACCAACAACTGGGCGCTCATCGCAATCGGGGTCTGGACATCCGTCGGGTTCGCGATGGTGATCATCTCCGCTGCACTCAAGGGAATCAGCACCGAACTGCTCGAGGCAGCCCGCGTGGACGGCGCCACCGAGGGGCAGATCGTTCGCAGGATCATCATCCCGCTTCTGATGCCGACCCTGACGGTCATCACGACCACGATGATCATCACGGCGCTCAAAGTCTTCGACATCGTCTATGTGATGACGAGCGGCGCATACGGAACCGACGTCATCGCCCGGCAGCTGTTCGCCCGGGTGGCGAATTCGGACTACGGACGTGCCGCGGCCGTCGGTGTCGTCCTGCTGCTGGCGGTGGTACCCGTGCTGGTGTTCAACGTCAAGCGATTCCGGGAGCAGGAGGAGCGTCGCTGATGGCCGTCACAACGCAGGCTCGGCGCGGTGTCGCGGCCGCGCAACTGGGGCGCTCCCGATTGCTGCGAAAGCTGCCCCTTCACCTGACCGTCTCGGTGGTGATGGCGATCTGGCTCGTCCCGACGCTCGGCCTGATCGTGAACTCGTTCCGAACCGTCCCGGACATGAATGCGTCCGGCTGGTGGACCGCGCTCTTCCCGCCCGCAGGATTCACGCTCGCGAGCTACGAGCAGATCTTCAGGACACCGGGCTTCGTGGATTCGCTGGTGAACAGCCTGCTGATCACGATCCCGGCGACCGTGCTGCAGGTCGTGATCGCGACGTTTGCAGGCTACGCGTTCGCCTGGATGAGCTTCCGCGGCCGGGATCTGTTCTTCATCGTGATCGTCGCCCTGATGGTCGTCCCGGTTCAGATGACGTTCATCCCGGTCCTGAAGCTGTTCGCCGCGACCGGGTTGGCGGGGACGTTCATCGCCGTGTGGCTGGCGCACGCCGGCTACGGTCTCCCCTTCCAGACATACCTCCTCCGGAGCTACATCGGCAGCCTGCCCAGGGAAGTCTTCGAGTCGGCGGAGATCGATGGCGCCAACCACGCCGTACGGTTCTGGCAGCTAGTCGTACCGATGAGCGTCCCGGCCATCGCCGCGAACACGATCTTCGTGTTCCTCGGCGTGTGGAACGACTTGCTCATCGCCGTCACCTACCTCGGCCAGAGCCCGAACCGGCCACTGACGGTCTTCATCGGCCAGCAGGTGACGTCGCTCGGCGGCAATTGGCAGGTCCTGACGGCCGCGGCGGTCGTCCAGATGGCCTTGCCGCTGCTGGTCTTCCTCGTCCTCCAGCGCTACTTCGTACGAGGCATCTCCGCCGGCGCCGTCAAGGGTTGACAGCCACCTGCAGCGATCGCGGGCCGGTGCGGCTCAGCAGGGTAGTTGCGCTGTCCTTCAAAACCCAGCCGGTCGAAGTCGGATGACGGCCCGGGACGATCGGCCGAACATCCTGATGATCGTCAGCGACCAGGAGCGCGCCGACGTCCTCGGTTGCTACGGCGGACCGTGCCGGACGCCGGCCATCGATGGCCTGGCGGCGGGTGGTGTCCGCTTCGAGACGTGCGTCGCCCCGTCGGCGATCTGCAGTCCTGTTCGGGCATCGTTCCTGACGGGGCTGTACCCGCACGGGCACGGGGTTCTCAACAACACCCACGAGCCGGATGCCCTTCGGCTCGAGCTCGCCCCAGGCGTCGTCACCTACTCAGAGCTTCTTCGCGATGCGGGCTACCGGCTCGGGTACGTCGGGAAGTGGCACGTCGGCCAACGCAGCCCCGAGTTGCGAGGATTCCACGATGTGGTCATGGCCCCGGACGTGGTCGCCGGGGCCAACGATCAGGCGATCGTCGAGCACGAGGTCGAGCTCCTCGAGCCCGTCTACGCGTCGTATCCGCGCGGCCGGCTGCTCGTGGCCGGGGTTGACCCGCGGCCCATCGAGGCGACCGAAACGCGCCGCGACTCCGACGCGGCAATCGGGCTCCTTCGTCGCTACCGCGAGCTCGACGTCCCGTTCTGTCTCCGGCTCGACTTCGAGGGCCCGCACCACCCCTACATGCCACCTGAGCCCTATGCCGCGATGTACGACGCACGGGCGATCCCTCCGTGGCCCAACTTCGATGACGACGCGTCAACGAAGCCTGCCGCCCAGCAGCGCCTCATCGACCAGCGCGGCGTGGTGGGCTGGACATGGGCCGACTGGCAACCTGTCGTCGCCCGCTACTTTGGCTTCGTCAGCTTCATCGACGCCGAGATCGGTCGGGTCCTCGACGCGCTCGACGCGCTTCAGCTCGGGCAGACGACCGTCGTCATCCACACCGCGGACCACGGGGACATGACCGGATCTCACGGAGGGCAGTTCAACAAGGGACCGCTGCTATATGACGAGGTCTGTCGTGTCCCGCTGATCGTTCGCGACCCGCAGGTGCAGGGCCGCGGCGTCTGCCGAGCGCCGGTTGGCAGCCTGGCGGTGATGCCCACCGTCCTGGACCTCGCAAGCGTGCCGATCCCCGAGGGCCTCCACGTGTCGAGCCTGCTGCCGTGGATCTCCGATCCGGCGTCTGCACCGGCCGGTCGTGCTGCCCATGCCGAATACCACGGCGACGAGTGGGGCCTCTACTCGATGCGCATGGTTCGGACCGAGACGCACAAGTACGTCTACAGCCCGCATGGGACGGACGAGCTCTACGACCTCGAGGCCGATCCCCACGAGCTGGTGAACCGGGTAGCGGACCCGTCGTACGCAGCCATGCGACAGGATCTGAGGTCCCGTCTCCGCGACTGGATGATCGCAACAGACGACCCGCTGGCATTGTGGGCCCAGCGGCTGCTGTGATCGCGGACGCGACCGGATCGGCGGCGCTTGCCTCGGCGCCGCCCATGGGCTGGATGAGCTGGAACGTGTTCGCTCGTGACCTGAGCGAAGAGGTCGTGCTTCACGCCGAGGCGATGCTCACGCCGGGCTGCGCGATGCGGGCTACGAATTAGTCTGCCTGGACGATCCTTGGCACGGCGGACGAGCCCAGACGGACGCCTGCGTGCTCGGACGCTAGCGTCACACAGGGTTTGGAGGGGTCGTCTGGGCTCAGCTCCGGTAACCCGATCGCGGCGGATACACAGTTACTTCACCCGGCGGAGCATGAATCGTGCCGACCATCGTGGTGGCCTTAGCTCAATCGGCAGAGCATCGGATTGTGGCTTCGCCCCGCTTGAGCGCTGTGCTTCGAGCGTGGGACGCCGAGGGAAATGGGTCGAATCCGAAGGTCAGGGTGAGGTGTGCTGCCACGGCGTAGCGGGCCGGGTCACTTTCCCGGCGGCGCAGCCGCGAGGTCGGCGGGCAGAAGCGTGAAGCTGCCTCCCCCGAGCGGGGTCACGGCTCGGAAGGCACGCTCGTCGAACGTCAGGATGCGCGTCGTGGCATAGCGCTCCGCCAGGACCACCAGCGAGGCGTCGGCCAGTCCGAGACGTAGATCCCCATACTGCTCGACCACAGCACGCGCCTTCCCCAACTCATCGCGACTGAGGCAGTCGACCACGAACGTCCCGGCGGCGAGGTCCTCGATGAACGCCAGTTCGACGTGGATGCCCAGCCGATCGAGGATGAGGTAGTCAGCCTCAGCCACGGCTAGCTCCGTGGTGACGAGCGTCTCCCGCTCTGCACGCAGGGCCTGGGCGACCGCAGCGTGACGTGGCTCGTCCGCGTCCGCCTGGGCATAGAGGGCGCCCGCGTCGACGACTAGGGCCATTAGCGCCTGCCCATCACCTCGTCGTAGACGGCCACTCCTGACCAGGGCTCGTATGCCCGGCCACCCCCACGGCCCTTGCCGAGGCTCCGAAACTCCCGGCCATCCGAGTCGGCCCCTGCAATCATCCTCCGGACGCCCTCCCGGATCACCTCAGCCTGCGGGCGGCCTTGCCGCGCCGCAACGCGACGCAGCCCCTCCGCCTCGTCCACGCTCAAATACACCGATGTCTTGCGCATCACCCTATGTAGGGTAGCATACGTACTCCCTGCACCAAGGATCGGGAGCTCCCGAGCTGCTTGGCGAAGATGTGCATCCCTCCCCACAGACCGGGGTCGCCGCGGCACTTCTCCCACAGCTAACCGCCGATCGACCGCTGCAGCTCCTGCGCCGCTCGCATCCTCACACGGCCCACCGCGTGCGCGCGGCGGTAGACCTCGTAAGCGTCCGCCGTCAATTTGACCTATGGGCCAAAGGCCACCATCCGATGCGCGCGGTCAACCACGCTATAAGCGAGCGCTGTGCCACCGGAATCCGATAGACTGCGGCCTCGCCGAGCGCGCTCGCGGCATAGTCATGCTATGAGTTCGAGCACGAATCGCGCGTACCCCATGGTGGCCTTAGCTCAATCGGCAGAGCATCGGATTGTGGCTCCGAAGGTTACGGGTTCAATCCCCGTAGGCCACCCCATTCCTCACTGCGATGGCGGCAGCGTCCCGAGCCCCAGGAGTTGCCCGTGACGACCGACCGGCCGCCCGGAACCCTGGGGACCCAACGCATCGAGGCGCTGACCGACGGCGTGTTCGCCATCGCGATGACGCTCCTGGTGCTCGAGCTGCGGCTGCCGGAGGTCGAATCGGATGCGTCGCTCGCCGAGGCGCTGATTCACCTGGCGCCACGCATCGCCGGGTACGTCCTTTCATTCCTGGTGCTGGGCGCCTACTGGCTGGGGCTCCACACTCAGTACACGGTGCTCCGCGGCGCCGACCGCGTGCTGATCTGGATCACGGTCGTCTTCCTGATGCTCATCTCGGCCGTCCCCTTCACCACGTCGCTGCTGAGCGAGCACTCCTCACGCCCGATCGCTCCCGCCATCTACGGCCTGCACCTCACCGCCACCGGACCGGATCGCCGCGACGAGCCGGCGGATTCTAATCGGGCCGCTGGCGTTCCTGATCGGCATTCCGGTGGCGTTCGTCGCGCCGCAGGTGGTCGTCCTGCTCTACCTGCTGGTACTCGCCTTCTACATCGTCAGCGGGGCGAGCAGGCGGTTCAGCTAGGCCCGAGCGGGCTGACCTCCAAAGGTCAGCTAGGCCGGTCCCTTACCTGCGGCGGTCGCCGCTCGTGAACTCCAGCAGGAACCGCACCAGGATCGCCCCGAGCGAGGCGACGATCAGCGCGGAGATGAAGCCACCGGTCTCGCCCATGTTGAGCACCTCGGTGGCGATGAAGCCGCCCACGATGCCGCCCAGGATGCCGATCGCGATGTTCGGCAGGCAGCCCCGGGCTGTGCGGCCGCGCACCAGGACGCCGGAGATGGCGCCGGCCAGCAGCCCGATGACGATCCAGCCGACCGGACCCATGCTGAAGCCCGGGATATCGAACATCGATCGATCCCCTTAGGCCGCCGCGCCGGCCGTCGTGCCGCTCGCCTCGATCCCCGCGGGAACGAGCGATCGGTCGCCGGTCCGCAGGGCCGTGAAGAGGGCCAGGTAGTCACGCAGGTTGCGCGTCGAGAGGAAGTGCCGCCGAACCCGCTCGCGGCCGCCTTCGCCGAGAGAACGCCGCAGCTCCGGATCGCGCAGCAGCTCGAGGCAGGCCGCCGTCGCTTCATCGATGCTGGAGACCAGCCGCCCACCCGTATCGCCAAGCTGCATCGGGATGCCGCCCACGTTCCCGGCCACCACCGGCACGCCCTTCCAGAGCGCCTCGCTCACGGTCAGCCCGAAGCCCTCGCGGAGCGACTTCTGGAGGACCACCTCGCTGGCCCGCTGGAAGGCATTGACCTCGACCGCCCCGACGCCGTCCAGGTTCGTGACGATCGAGAGGTCGGGGTCCTGACCGGCGAAGCGGAGGACGTCCTTGTAGATCTGCCAGCCCTCCGGGTCGTCGGTGGCCATCGACGCAACCAGGGCAAGCTGAACGTCGGGCACTTCGCGCTTCACCGCCCGATAGACCTCGATCACGCCCTTCGGGTCCTTCCAGGGGTCGAACCGCGACACCTGAAGCAGGAGCGGTCGAGCTGGGTCGACCCCGAATCGGTAGGCGATCGAGTCGGCCAGGGACTGGTCCAGCGCCGCGTTCTTCGGTGAGATGGGGTCGATCGAGGGCGGAATGTAGGCCAGGGTGTCGAGCTGGAGGTCCGGCTGGACGTATTCGGGCAGCGTGAAGATCGCGGCATCGTAAGCCTCGACGGCCGGCCGGAGGAAGCCCCAGACCTCGGCGTTTGCCGCCGTCAGGTCGATGTGACAACGCCAGATCCAGTGGCCGCCGGCGTCGGGGCGCAGCATGCGCAGGGCGGCCGGCTGGGGGTCGTGGATGACCACGAAGTCGTAGTCGCCTTCGAACGCCTGGGCAAATCCCTCGTTGGCCCTGCGGTAGGTCTCCCGCATCCGGTCGTCGAGCGACAGCGGCTGGCCCTGCAGACCGTTGTGGAGGGCCTTCGTGACATTGTAAAAGGCCTCGTCGCCCGGAATGATCCGCCACTCGGTGTCCAGACCTGCATCGCGCATCAGGCCGCACAGCGTGGGCAGGATCTCTGCAACGCCGCCGCCGAACTTGGTGGCATTGACGTGGAGCACCCGCGCTCCCCGGAGCGGTTGCGCCAGTCGACGAATCTCGGCGACCGCCTCCTCACCCGCGACGGGCGCATAGTCGGCCAGCAGCAGGGGCGGGGTGTTGACCAGTTCGAGCATAGCCAGCGAAGTGTATCGAGGACGGCCTCAGGCTGAGGCGGCGCGGCGCTTTCGCTCGGCCCAGGGGGCGGGCATCGGGTGCGGAGCCGGCGAGCGCGCCAGCCGGTAGCCAGAGTTGTTGCGCAGCTCCTCCACCTCGTCACCCCGGAATGCCAGGGCCACGCTGCCCTTTCCGACGCGCAAGTTGGAGATGGTCAGCTCGTTCAGCCAGTCCGGCAGTGCCGGGTTGACGTGCAGCCGTCCGCCGTCGCGACCGTAGGCGGCATGAATGCCACACAGGATGGCCACCAGGCGGAAGACGGCCGTGGCGGCCCAGGCCTGTGGCACGTTCGCGGCGAGGTATTGCACTGGGAAGGTACCCTCGTCGCGGGGCAGTCCGGCGAAGAGCTCGGGCAGCCGGTTCGCCGCGAAGCAGGCGGCGGCATCGAAGAGCCCGCGTGCCACCTGGGCCGACTCTGCATCGAAACCGTAGCGCCGGAATCCACCGGCGATGATCGCGTTGTCGTGGGGCCAGACGCTGCCTGTGTGGTAGCTGAACGGGTTGTAGGCCGGGTGGTCGGACGAGAGCGTCCGGATTCCCCAGCCCGACCACATGTCGTCGGCTAGCAGCCGACGGACGACCTTGCCGGCACGCTCAGCGGGCACGATCCCCGATGCCAGCAGGTGGCCGGCATTGGAGGCGACCGAACGGATCGGCTTCTTGCGCCCGTTGAGCCCGAGGTAGTAGGTCCCCTCCCCCTCCCACCAGAAGCGGTCGTTGAAACGCTGGAACAGCTCCGCGGCCTCCCGCCGAAGCCGCTCTGCGTCGCCATCGCGCCCCAGCTCCACGTAGACGTCAGCCAGGCGCAGCTTGGCATCGTAGGCGTAGCCCTGGTGCTCGCACAAGGCCATGGGCAGCGGCGGTTGGGAGCCGTCGGCCTCGGGAATCCCATCGCCGGCGTCCTTCCAGCCCTGGTTGAAATAGCCGTGCGAGGACCGCGTCCCGTACTCCTGGAAGCCGTCGTTGTCCCGGTCGCCGTAGCGGTCGATCCAGCGCATGGCCGCCTCCGCGTGTGGGAGGTAGCGCTCGAGGATCGAGCGGTCGCCCGTCCAGCGATAGAGGTAGGAGAGGACGATCACGAACAGGCTCGTCGCGTCGTGCGTGCCGTAGTACGGCGCAAACGGCAGCAGGCCGAGCTGCGTCAGCTCGCCGTGGCGGACCTCGTGGGGGATCTTGCCTGGCTCCATGTCGCGCTCCGGGTCGTTCTCGTCCGCCTGGAGCTCCGACAGCCGACGGAGTGCGCCCGCAGCAAACTCGGGATAGCCCGAGATCCCCTGCATCGCGACCACAAGGGCGTCCCGTCCAAAGAGCGTCACGAACCAGGGAATGCCGGCCGAGGCGATGAAGACGCCGCGACCGAAGGCAGGATCCTCGAGACGCAGCGACTCCATGTCGCGAACGGCCTGCTCCCAGGCTCGGCGAACCGTTTCGTTGGGCGTATCGATTGCGACCCGCGGCAGCCGGGGCGGGGCGAGCCCGGCTCGGCTCTCGGTGAGCGCGTGGCAGCCTAGCGTCGGCGGCCGACGACCCTCCCGACTCACCGGCAGCCAGCGGATGCAGGTGTGCCAGACCTCCTTCGGGGCAAGACGGACCAGGAAGACGATTCTCCCGTTGGCGAACTGCGCCGGCGAGTCGGCGCGCTCGATGGCCACCACGAGCTGGCGCCGGAAATCGCGGTTGACGTAGCTGGTTCGCAGCTCCCCGGCCGTCCGGTACCAGCGGCTGTTGAGGCTGCCGCGACGGACCAGACTGTGGTCCTTGACGTCGAAGATGTCTGCGAAATCGGAGTCGATCTCGACCTCGAGCGTCAGGGCAACGGGGCGCCGGGCGTAGTTGACCAGGTCGTAGTCCTCGTGGACGCCGCCGGAGATCGTACGGTCAAGGCGGAGCTGGAGCGTGTTCAGCGGAATCTCGCCGTCTGAATCCAGGACGGCCGGATTGGTGAACTCGAAGCGGGACGAGAAGAAGCGGACGGGCGCGGAATTCAGGAGCACCGGCCGCTTTCCGTTGAGCCAGAGCTGGTAGCCCGAGACGAAGCGCGTGTCGCGCGCGAAGAACCCCTCGTCCGCATTGGGATCGATCCGACCATCTGGCTGGCACACCACGAAGCGATCGTCCCGGTTGATGGTGATCGTGGAGGGCCCGACGGAGATGGGCAGGGATAGCAGGGACACGACTCAACGACCTCTGTTGGGGAAGGGTCGACGGCAGGCCCAGCCGCGGGGCCCGGCCCGATCCGCGGTCACTCCGGCACCAGCTCCGTGGCGCGACCCTCGAGACGGTCGGCGACGGGCAGCACGTACCGGCAGGCGACGAGAGCGCTGTAGGCGAGGGCGATCGTGAGGAGCGCAGCGAAAAGCACCGTGCTGACCGCCATCACGACGCCAATGATGACGGTCATCAGGCCCAGACGAAGCGGGAAAGCGATCGGCAGGACAGCGGCCAGGCGCACTCGTTCGCGCAGCGTCGCGTCGGCCCGTGCAGGATCCACGAGCAGCGGCCAGAAGCAGAGCATCCCGGTCCACAGCGCGAGAAGCCCCCAGCCGGCCAGCGCGGCGATCGTCCAGCCGAGGAAGCTGTCCGAGGTAGCTCCGAAGACCACGTTGATCACCAGCGCGATCGTCGCGGCGGTCGAGACGATCCCGGCCACCAGCGTCGGAGCCAGGTAGCGGCGCCAGGCGCCGAAGGCATCGCTGAGCGCGACGGACTCGCCGCGGGCGATGAGTGCCCCCATGCGAAAGAGCCCGACCACCGGGAAGGCAAGCAACGGCACCAGGACGAGGAAGAGGATCGGGGCCGTCGAGACGGCCAGGAGGACCAGCAACACTCCCAGGCCCCATACCGCATTGGCGGGGACGAGACGCCACGAATTGAAGTAGAAGTCGCTCAGTGCCTCGCGGAGCGCGCCGACGAGTCGCGGGGCGGCAGGAACCCGGAGAGCCTCTGCGGCAAGCTCAGCCCTTGACACCGGAGGCCGCAACACCCTCCACGAAGTAGCGCTGGAAGAAGAGGTAGAGGATCAGGATCGGGATCGTGGCCATCACCACCACCGCCATGAGCTCCGGCCACCGCGTGCTGTAGAGCTCGCGGAACTGCCCAAGCCCCAGCGGCAACGTCCACTGCGAGCGCTCCGTGAGGATGATGAGCGGCCAGAAGTACCCGTTCCACGCCCCCTGGAACTGGAGGATCGAGACTGCGGCGAGCGCCGGCGTGGCAAGCGGCAGCATCACGCGCACGAAGGTCGTGAAGTACCCCGCGCCGTCCAGTTTGGCGGCCTCCTCCAGGTCGCGGGGGATCGAGAGGAAATATTGCCGCAGCAGGAAGATGCTCGCGGCGGCAACAGCGAGCACCAGCCAGACCCCGACGTACTGGAGGCTTCCACTCAGCAGACCGAAGGTCTTGAGGATCTGGTACACGGGCACCAATCGGAGTGGGTCGGGAATCATGAGCGTGGCGAGGACCGCGAGGAACAGCACCTCGCGTCCGGGAAAACGAAGTCGGGCGAAGGCGTATCCCGCCATGCTGCCGAGGACCAGGTTGCTGATGGTGACCGCGGCCGCAATGACGGCGCTGTTGAAGAACAACCGGGGGATCGAGGGATCCAGGGCGGTGAAGGCATTCTCCCAGCCCAGGAGACTCACGGGATCGGGGATGAACGTCAGCCGGACGGAGTCCGCCTGTGTCTTGAACGAGGTGATGATCGTCCAGGCGAAGGGCAGGAACATCAGCAGCGCGTAGGCGATCAGCGCCACGTAGGCGAGACGTCGGCGCAGACGGGCCGTCCGATCTCCGACCGGCGCAACCTCGACGGAGGAGTCGGCGCGGATGGGCTGTGCCGGGGCCTGGGTGGCCATCGTTTCCCCTCCTACCAGCTCGGCGCCTGGCCGAAGAGCCGGCGCTGTACGACGGTCGCCGTGAA
This sequence comes from Chloroflexota bacterium, assembly GCA_013815585.1. Taxonomy (GTDB): domain Bacteria; phylum Chloroflexota; class Limnocylindria; order Limnocylindrales; family CSP1-4; genus JACDFU01. The sequence continues at coordinate 1,643 of JACDFU010000026.1, read as the reverse complement.
CACGATCAGGAACAGGACCATGCCGACAGCGGCGGCGTAGCCGAAGTTGAACTCGGCAATTGCCTCGCGATAGAGGTAGAGGACCATCGTCGTCAGGGCGTTGTTGGGCTCGCCGCTGGCACCTCCCGCGATGATCGCCTGGTCGAAGATCTGCAACGCCCCGATCACGGCCACCGTGGCCACGAAGTAATGCCCCGGCTTCAGGAGCGGGAAGGTGATCCGCCAGAACGTGTCCCAGGTGCCGGCCCCGTCGATCGCGGCCGCCTCATACACCTCATGGCTGATCGTCTGCAGCGACGCCAGGTAGAAGAGCATGAACGTGCCCGAGGTGGTCCATGCGTTGAGGACAACGATCGAATTGAGTGCTGTCGAGCTGTGGCCGACCCAGTTGTGGTTGTCCGCGAATCCGAGCAGGGCGAACAGTCCCGGGAACGGGAACACCTGGCGAAGGGCGTTGAACAGGCCGTTGGGATCGAGCAGGAAGATCCACAACACCGTGATCGCGGCCGAGCTCGCGATGGCCGGGAAGTAGAACGCCGCTCGGAAGAAGGTCTGTCCGCGGATCTTGGCGTTGACGATCACCGCCAGCATCAGCCCGAGCGCCATCGTGATGGGCACCCACACGAAGGCGTAGTACACGGTGTTCGTGACGGCCTTCAGGAACACGCGGTCGCCGAGCACGTCGGCATAGTTCTCGGTTCCCAGGAAGTCCCGCGGCCCGCGGGGTCCCCACTCGAAGAAGCTGATGAAGAGCGCGTAGATGATCGAGCCGATATTGAGGATGAGGAAGAGCGCCATCGGGATGGCGATGAGCGCGTAACCGGCCAGGGCTTCCGACCTCGACTCCCGCAGCCGGCCCGGTGTTGGCTTGCTTTGAACGACGGCGGTCCCCGCTGCCATCCGCGGCCTCCTCTACGGAATGGAATGAGCCCGGCGCGAACCGGGCTCATTCACCAAGCGTTCGACTACTGAAGAACGTCGTCGATCGCCGCCTTGGTGGCCTCGACCACGGCGTCCGCGCTAAAGCCGCCTTCGATCTCACCCGTGAGGGCGTTGTTGAAGGCATCGTTGATCCGCGAGAAGTCGGGCACGAAGCTCCACGGCCGGGCGTATTCGGCGCCCTTGACGAGGATCTCCTTGCCTTCCGCGGCCGGCACGTCCTTGCGGGACGGGTTGGCCACGCCTCCCTCGGTCCAGGTCTTCATGCCCTCCGGGCCCGTCAGGTAGGTCAGAAGCACCCACGAGGCGTCCTTGTTGGGCGAGTCGGCGCCGATCGAGTAGCTCACCGTGAAGGCCAGATTTGCCTGCTCCTTGCCCTTCGGAACCTCGGCCCAGGCGTACTTGACGTCCGCGTACGTGTCGGTCATGAACGGGTCGAGCCAGCCGCCCTCGAAAACGATCGCGGAGTGCTTCTCGCCGAGCGCCTTGCCGCACCAGTCGTCGCCCATGTCGCCGGGTGCCTTGGCATCACCGCTCTTGAAGCGGTCGAGGTACCACTGAACCGCTTCCTTGGACTCGGGGGTGTCGATCATGGCGGCTGACTTGTCCTCCGTCAGCAGGCCGCCACCGTTCTGATAGATGAACATGAGCGCGCGATCGAGGCCGGGGCTGAAGCAGAGCGGCGCCTCGACGTCCTGGTCCTT
>JACDFU010000025.1 GCA_013815585.1 Chloroflexota bacterium | reverse complement strand
GTTTCGGTCTACCCCACAATGTGTGCGACTCCAGTTCGCCTCCATCTGCTTGACGCCGACCGACTGACAGGGCGATCCTCCACCCTCCGCCCTGCCGCTGTCCCGGCGTGGCCGCGATCACCGTGGAGGCCGCCCGATGACCAAGGTTCCGTCGATCGTCGTCGTCGGTGCCGGTAGCGCCGTCTTCGGGCTCTCCTTCCTCCAGGACCTGTTCCAGGCGGAGGCGCTCCGCGGTTCCTCGCTGTGGTTGGTGGACGTCAACCCGCAGGCGCTGGCGCGCATGCAACGGCTGGCGGATCGGCTCAACGCCGCCGCGGGTGCGGCGATACGCGTTCAGGGCACAACGCTGCTCGACGAGGCCCTGCCCGGGGCGAACTTCGTCGTCACATCGGTCGCAGTCGACAGGATCCCGAGCTGGCAGGCCGACCACAAGCTGGCGCTCCGCCACGGGTTCGCCAGCGTCCTGAGCGAGAACGGCGGCCCTGGTGGGCTGTCGCACACGCTCCGTTCCGTACCGCTGATGCTCGGGATCGCCCAGCAGGTCCAGCGGCTCGCGCCAGGCGCCTGGCTGCTGAATTACACGAACCCGGAGAACCGGGTCTGCCTCGCGATCAGCAGGTACACGAACGTGCGCACGATCGGCCTGTGCCACGGCGTCGCAGCGACGATCGAGTGGGCCTGTGGACTGCTGGGTCGGGAGCAGCACGAGCTGGACATGGTGGCCGTTGGCGTGAATCACTTCACGTGGGTGACGTCGCTGACGGATCGACGGACCGGGTACGACCTCATGCCGGCCTTCGACAGTGCGCTGGAAGGCCTGCCGGACGATGTCTGGCCGCTCTGCCGTTACACCTACCGGCGGCTGGGGACCTTTCCGACCACCGGCGACGACCACGTCGGGGAGTACCTGCCCTGGGCGGCGGGGATCATCGGAACGAAGGGCTACGACTTCGAGGCATTCACCCGCGAGGCGTCGGAGACCGCGGCGCGGATCGAGCGCTGGGGCGCGGGCGTCGATCCCGTCGACGCGCTTCTCGCGGAGCCCTCCTTCGAGGCCCGGGTCAACCACTCGGCAGCACGCCTGATTGCTGACATGGTGGCCGGTGAGGACGGCCATCGGCCGTCCTTCATCGTTCCCAACGACGGACTGGTGCCTGGACTGGCGCCCGATTCGGTCGTGGAGGTGCCAGGCCGGCTCGCACGGGGCGTGCCGCGCGGCCGTGCCCTTGAAACAGAGCTTCCCGTCGCCGTCCGGGCGCTCGTCGAACGCGAGCAGGAGATCCAGTCGCTGGCCGTGGATGCGGCCGTCACCGGCTCCCGCGACCTGGCTTTGCGCGCGCTGCTGGTCGATCCGCTCGTCCACGATGCGCGCGCGGCGGAGGCGTTCCTGGAGGAGGCCCTTCAGCGGCATCGTGCCTATCTGCCGCGCTTCTGGGCGGACGGGGCCGAGCAGCCTCTCGGTGGTACAATTGTGGTTTCCTGACGCGGATTTCATCCGCTTGTCGTCTCACCGTTCGTGAGATGGCTGCGTTCATCGTTCTGGTCCGCGCCACGTTCGAGGTTCACCAAATGCGCTCGCCGAATCTCACTCCTCCGATCACCGACGGTCCCCCCAAGCACGTCGTGGACCAGTACACCCATCGGACGCAGACCGTGGTCTGCGTGTGTGGCTGGACCGGCAGCAGCGCCAGCCCCGATGGGCGCACCTCGGAATGGAGCCTCCACGTGGCGGCCAACCGCGGCAAGAAGCCCTAGGCACTCTCTTCCGCGCGTTTGCGCGCCTTCCAGACCTCCTCGCTGGGCCAGCGCCGCGCCCAATCGCCGGTCACGTAGTCGAAGCCCGTCGACGCGCCTTCCGATGGCCGCAGCTCGATCAGATCCTCGACCTCGAAACCGCTGGCCCTGAGCAGCCTGATCATCTCGCCGTAGCCCAGGTGAAACTCCACCGACGTTTCTCCAAACCACTCAAAGCGATGCATGTCGAAGTAGGGCCGTAGCAGGCGGTCCCCAGCTGGCAGGCCGACCTCATCGGGGACGCACAGCATGAGGATGGTGCCGCTGACCAGGAAAATGAGTTGGCCACCGGGGCGGAGGAGGCGCGAAGCCTCAGGGATCCAGCGGTAGGGGTCAGCCCAGGTGCTGGCGCCGTGCTCCGAGATCGCCAGGTCGAAGCTTCCATCGGCCAGTGGGACGGTCTCGGCGTTGCCGTGGATCAGCGGAAACGTCAGGCCATGCTCGGCCTGGAGCTGGCGCGCAGTCTCGAGCTGCTGTTCCGAGTTGTCGATGCCGACCACACGGGCACCGCGGCGCGCGAGCCAGGCGGAGACGTAGGCCGTCCCGCAGCCCAGCTCAATGACGTCCCGGCCCGCCATGTCCGGCAGCAGGCCGACATCCGCCTCGGGGATGCCCCAGATGCCCCAGTGCGGCTGGTCCGAGGCCCACGACTTGCGACCTCGATCCCTCCAGTCGGCCGCCCAGTTGTCCCATGCCTCCCGGTTGCGCCGCACGTGGTCGGGGAGATCATCGGTACTCACGCAACAGGTCCTCCAGTCGGGCGGTCGACTTCTCGGCGGGCTGCAGCTCCTGCCGCCGGCCCCGCTGGCGCCGGTGGTCGTCTGGTCGGACAATATCGGTCCGAACAAGCGACGAGAGGTCGCTGGGATGAAGCGTCTGCGACATGACCTGAACTATCTGACGAGCGGAGGGCTGCTCGTCACAGCCGTCCTGACCGGAGCCACGGGAGTCGTGGCCGACCTCTGGGACCTGAACGACTTCTGGTATCACACCCTCGCGGGTTACGCGATGGGCGTCTTCGCGGTCGCGCACGTCATCCTCAACTGGCACAGCCTGGTCGCCTACGCCAGGTTCCGGCTCATGCGGCGTTCGACCGACCGACCGGCGGCGCCTGCTCGCGCCGGTCCGACCGCGCCTGGGCCGGTTTCGCCTGCGCTTCGCGCTTCTGCCGAAGATCCGAGACCATCCTTACGGTGGGCGGGGCGGCAGGTGCTCTCGCGCAGGGGCGTGCTCGGCTTGGCGGCTGGCGGCCTGGGGGGCTGGGTGATCGGCCGAGGCCTGCGTCCGCCGCCACCCATCCCGGCCGGCAGCGACGTGGGCGTCGTCTACCACCAGTGGAGCAAGCCCGGCGTGATCGACGTCCTCGGCAGCGTGGCCAACTGGGGCCAGCAGCCGCCGCTGTACAAGGAGTACCCGGACGCCGTTTCGATCCCGCTTCCGGAACCGCGGCTCGAGGGCGGGCTGCCGACTGAGGAAGCAATCTCCACGCGCCGGTCTACGAGGCAGTACTCGGGCGAGCCGATGTCGCTGGAGGAGCTGTCGCGGGTCCTCTACCTCGCGAGCGGGATCTCGGCCGATCGCTGGGGGAGCGCTCGGCGCACGGCGCCGTCGTCGGGTGCGCTCTATCCGATCGAGATCTACCCGGTCGTCCACAAGGTCACAGGCCTGACGCCCGGGGTCTACCACTATGCGTTCCGGGAGCATTCGCTGGCCCTCATCCGGGCAGAGGACCTGCGTGAGCACGTCGTCCAGCAGGGGCTGATGCAGGAGTACCTGGGGCAGTGCAACGTGGTGCTCTTCCTGACGAACGTCATGCAGCGGATGCGATTCAAGTACAAGGACCGCAGCTACCGCTATGGTCTCCTCGAGGCTGGGCACATCGGCCAGAACCTGTACCTGGCGGCCAGCTCGATGGGCCTGGGCGCCTGCGCGATCGGAGCGTTCATGGACGACGAGATCAACACGATGCTGGGAGTCGACGGGGTGGAGGAAGCTGCGGTCTACATGCTCGCGGTCGGCAAGCCGGCGTGACCGACCCCGGCCGCTTGCCGCTCGTTCCTGCCGACTGGCTGGCCGAGCATCTGCGGGACGCCGAGTTGCGGATCGTCCACGTCTCCCCCGATCGGAGCGTCTTTGATGAGCGCCACATTCCCGGCGCAGTCTTCGGCGACCTGCACACGGAGCTGGCCGAGCGTGGCCGCGCAGCCGAAACGGGCGACGCGGAGCGCGAGTACCTCGTCCCGAGCCGAGAGGCCCTTTCTGCCACGCTCGCCCGCTGGGGAGTCGGGCCGGGCGACCGCATCGTCTTCTACGACGACGTCGGGTGGAACCGCCACGCGGTGCGTGGCTACTGGCTGCTGCGCTACTACCGCTGGCCCGCCGACCACCTCCACGTGCTCGACGGCGGCCTGGCAGCCTGGGAGGCCAGCGGTGCGATGACCTCGGCTGCGGAGGAACCCTCCAAGCTGGTGGAGCGGGTCGACCTTCCGGAGCCTGATGCCGGGCTGATCGCGACAGCGGAGCAGGTGCTGACCTGGAGCGCTGGCGCGGCCGCGGGTGGCGGAGGCGGCCCCGTGCGAATCCTCGACGTGCGGACGCCGGAGGAGTATCGCGGTGAGGACGTCCGGGCGGTCCGCGGGGGCCACATCCCGGGAGCGGTAAACCTTCCCTTCGACGCCTTCCTGGCCGATGACGGGCGCTTTCGACCTGCCGCCGAGATCCACAGGCTTGCCGACGAGGCCGCCGCGGGCGACGCTTCATCAATTCGAGCCACGTATTGCCAGGGCGGGATCCGAGCGGCGCTTTCCTGGTTTGCGCTCTCCGAGCTTGCCGGGCTGCCCGACGTCCGCAACTACGCCGGCTCCTGGGAGGAGTGGGGCAATCGCTCCGACACGCCCATCGAGTAGGGGGTTCAGCCTCCCGGCGGGCGGTACTCGATCGTGCGACGGCCCACCTGATCGATCTCGTCAGCCGTGAGCAGGACCGTGGTTGAGACGCTGGCTGCGCCGCTCGCCCCGACCGCTCCAGCCACCGATGCGGCCGCGACGTTATCGGGCAGCTCGGCGATCACCAGGTAGTCGTCTTCTCCGAACGCCCAGTACTGGGCTTCTGCTCTGCCACCCACGCTCTGCAGCAGCTTGTCGACCGCCTCGAGGCGGGCGGTCCCGCCCTCCTTGATCACTCCCTTGATGCCCTCCTGCGTGTAGCGGGCGCGGAACAGGTAGCGCGGCATGGTTCCTCCTTCGCCGCGCCAAGGGCTTCGGCGCGGCATGCTCTGGCGGGCCAACACGTTGAGATTAGCGCGGTCGACCAGCTCGTATCTGCCAGCGTTTCGCCACCGCGTGCGGGGTTCAGATCAGCCAGAATTCGCGGATGCAGGATCCGCCCGTCGTCAGCGCTGAGCCGATCGTTCTCGTCATCGGCGACGCAGCGGTCGACTGGCTGCTCCGCGTGGATGACTACCCACCCCGCGGCGGCAACGCCTGGAGCCCGGCGCCGGAGATGCGGCCCGGAGGGAGTGGCACGAACGTGGCCGTCAACCTCGCCAGGATGGGCGTGGCGGCACGCTTCGTCGGACGACTGGCGGACGACGATGCCGGGAACTTGATCCGCGCCGACCTGGAGGCGGAGGGCGTCGTGCTCGACGGCCTGCCTACCGAGCGGGGCGGTCGAACGCCGGTCGTCGTTGCCGTGCTCGATGGGGCAGGGGAGCGCACGCTCATCTCGGCGAGCCTGGGGTCGGCACAGTGGCAGCTCCAAAGGTCCGATGTCGGCGAGGCCGTCTGGCAGAGCGTCGCATGGCTGCATGCATCGGGGATCTGCCTGGCTCGGGAGCCGTCGCGAACGGCCGTCCTCTTCGCCCTGGAGGAGGGCCGGCGGCGAGGCATCTCTACCTCCCTCGACGTCAATCTCCGCCTGGACGGCAATCGGCTGCAAGCGGAGGTCCGCCAGGCGCTGATGAAGGCTATCGCGCTCGCGGACCTGGTTGTCGCCTCTCGGGCTGAAGCCCTTGCGCTGACCGGCATGGCGACGGAGGAGGCTGCGCTGGGCAAGTTGCAGTCCCCGACCCGGAGGGTGATCGTTCGGCTCGGTGCACAGGGATCGATCGCCAGCGATGGCAGCGGACCGGTCCGTTCGAGCTCCTATCCCGCGACGGTGGTCGATCAGCTGGGCGCGGGTGATGCCTTCGATGCGGGGTTCATTGCTGCCTCGATGGATGGTCAGCCACTCCAGGGCGCGCTGCGCTGGGCCAATGCCGCCGCCGCGCTCAACGTCTCCGGCGTGGGCGCTCGGGCATTTCACGGGTTGGAGGCGCTCCGCCGAACCCTTCGGGATGGTGCCGCGGCGCCCGGCTGAGGGCGTATTCACGAGGCTGTCCCGAGGAGGCGGCGGTGGAGCCCCGTGCTATCCTTCGCCCCGGTTCCGAGCCCTTGGCGCCTCGGGGCCCCGACCGCCCACGGCGGTCTCCGCTCCGGCGTAGCTCAGTGGTAGAGCGGGCGGCTGTTAACCGCTTGGTCGTAGGTTCGAGTCCTACCGCCGGAGCCAGTTGATTCTAGGTAGCACGATTTTGCGCTCGGTCGAGGCCTCCCGGGAAAAGGCCTCGTCGAGAGCGATCCTTGCGCACGAATGCCAGATATTGGCGGTCACGAACTGATGCCCGCACCTCGGACATGTCCATAGCGGCCTCCTCGCCCGAGCCTCCCTCGGTGCGGTCAACTGGAACCGCCTGGCCGCTCATCGCGAGCTTGGTACCAGGGCTCAGCAGAACGAGTCAGCAGGCCGTGCGACGCCGCGTAGCCCCATACGTCCAAGCGCGGAACTTCGAGACCGCATTCGCCCAGGATCGACAAGACCTGAGTGCGGTGATCGTCGGCATGGTGGATCGCCTGAGCCATGAGGATTGCGGCCGGAAACCGCCAGCCATCGGGGGCGATCACCTCTCGGGCTTGAAGGTCGACGTCCTCGGCCAGCGCCTCCCAGTGTGGCGCTGAAATGCGGAAGCGGTCCGCGGGCTGATCCAATGGGACCGGCCCGTCCGGTGGGGACTCCGACGCTTTGACCCGGGCTAGTTGCGAGAGGTAGTCCTCGTCACTCGAAACGAGATGGCGGAGCGTGTCACGGATCGTTCCGTACGTGCCCGGCATGGTCGCGTCCAGGTGCTCGCTATCCAAGCCCCGACAATGCTCGATCAGACTCAGTGTCCCCCACGTCTTGTGGCGGTAGCCCTGAATTAGCGCCCCCGTCCACGGCTCTCGGCCCTCCTTCACTCCGAGCCCTGATGATCTCAGCTAGTCGAGGAGGGCCGCAATGTTCTGAGGGGTCCGCACTTGATCAGACCGCAGTTGCGTTACGGCGTAGCCGTCCCCTTAGGTACCGGCAGACCGGATGGAGGGGAGTGCATTGGCCGAGTCAGGCGATTCTGCGTCCTCCGGCGACGCGTTGGCGGCGCTCCCGCCGCCGGCTGGTAACCGCCGAACTCGAATTCGAGGACGCCTTCACCGCCCGTCACGGCCGGCAGCTGTCGCTGGAGATCGTGAACGAGGGCGACGGGCAGCACCGCGTCGATCGTTGATAGCTCCCCCCCGGGCACCGGGGCCTGGACGCGGGCGCCCAGGCGGGCGAGGAGCGGCAGAACGCGGCTCACTGCGTCGGTGGGCACGTCGAGCCGGACGGCGGCCATGGGCTCGCAGACCTGCGTGCCCGCCCGCTCCAGCGCCTGCATGAGGACCAGCCGCGTGACCTTGCGGAAGTGGGAGGCCGTGGTCTCCGGTGCCCGGTAGCCGCAGTCGGTCATGGTCACCGTGCAGTCGGTGACCTGCCAGCCGCAGAGCCCCTCCTGAAGCGCCTCACGGGCGTACTGCCCCATGTGCTCGATGAAGGCCTCGACCCTCTTGTAGATGTAGAGCGGCACCAGGCGGACGTCGACGTCCAGCCGGAACCCGATGCCCGAGCCGATCGGCGCCGGCTCGATGCGCAGCCCGGCCGTGGCGGGGAACGGGTTCGTGCTGTGCGGCGAGCTCTTTCCGGTGACGTTCGTTTTCGACATCGCGTGGAGCACCTCGAGTGCCTCCGCCGTGCCGACCGGCCGCTCGATGCAGATCATCGTCGTCTCGCGGAACTCGACGTCGATGCCGTAGTCGCCGGCCAGCGTCGCCTGGATCACCTCCTTCTGAACCTCGCCGTAGAGCGACAGGGAGAGCGCCCCGCTGGCGTCGTCCTGGCGCACGTTGATGAGCGGGTCCTGCTCGGCGAGCTTTGCGAGCGCGACGCGCAGCCGGCCCTTCTCCGCCGGGTGGCGCGGGACGACGACCGATTCCATGGTCGGCGGTGGGAAGTGGTGCTGCGCTTCGGCGGCCGGAATGTCGCCGATGGCGTCGCCGATCTGGACTCCGCCCAAGCCCGAGACCTTTGCGATATCTCCCGCCGAGATCGATGAGCGTTGCACGGCGCCTCCGGGAGCGAAGACGCTGATCGCCGTCACCCGCCCCTCGGCTCCCTGGCCATACCGCACGTGGTCCCGCGTCTGGAGGGTTCCCAAGAAGAGGCGCGCGTACGCCACTCGCTCGCCGGAGGCGGTCCGCTCGATCTTGAAGACACGCCCCGAGGCGGAGGCTTCGCGGTCGCCGGCGGCTGCGGGGAGCAGTTCGGCGATGCCAGCCATGAGTGTGTCGACGCCGGCTCCAGTGATCGCCGACCCAAAGAAGGCAGGGTGCACCAGCGCCTGCCGGGTCTGCTCGGCCAGCAGCCTCCGGAGGCGCCGATAGGGGACGGCCCGGTCGTCCTCGAGGTACGCCGCCAGGATCGCGTCGTCACGCTCGGCGAGCAGCTCGGTGAGACCGGCTCTGAATGCGGCGTGATCTGCCGTCGCCGGGGTGAAGCCGGCGTCGCGGGTCCCGAGACCGTGCGCAGAGCCCATCGGGACAATGGCCGGCGTAAGCCGCTTCGCCATCGCGTCCACGACGCGCCGGTCGCTCGCTCCAGGGCGGTCGATCTTGTTGACGAAGATTAGGGTTGGCACGCGTAGCCGCTGGAGCGCCCGCATGAGGAGCGGTGTCTGTGGCTGCACGCCTTCGACGGCTGATATCACGAGTACCGCGCCGTCGAGCACGTTCAGGACCCGCTCCACCTCCGCGATGAAGTCAGGATGGCCGGGCGTGTCGATGAGGTTGACGGCCAGGTCGCCGATGGTGAAGGAGGCCACGGCCGACTTGATGGTGATGCCGCGCTCGCGCTCGAGCGCGAGGGAATCGGTCTGCGTTGTGCCCCTATCGACGCTGCCGATCTGGTCAATCGCACCGGCGGCGTAAAGGAGCCGCTCGGTTAGGGTCGTCTTGCCGGCGTCTACATGCGCAAGGATGCCGAGGTTGAGGGTTCCCATGGAGCGTCATGCCTTCCAAGCAGGTTGTGATCACCTCTCTGGCTGGACATGACTGCTTCCATTCCGCTCTCCTTTACCGTCGTGCTGGGACCCGTTACGACCGGTGACGATAAGATTGCCACGCCTGATCAACCGGTGGGACCACTGGGCCGCCAACTGAGCGTCAACGAATTCGGTACACGCCGGTCGCCTGGCCAGCTCGCGGTGCCCCAGCGGAGAAGCCCGGAGCACTCTGGGAGTCCGGGCGGAGTACGATCGCGGTGATGTCGACCGAGTCGTTGTTGCCGCTGCGGGCGGTCACCAGCCACCTTCGCATCCTCGGCGAGCATTACGTGGGGGTACGGGAGATCCCAGTCGACCAGAATCGTCGGCTCCGTGGACCGCTCGGTCGACTTCGACCAGTTCTTCCGCCCGCGTCGCCGAGAGCTCCGTCAACGTCTCGACGCGCTTCGGCAGGTGTTCGCCGATCGGCCCATGCCGCCGATCACCGCCTACGAGGCCGGCGGGCTCTATTTCGTCAGTGACGGCCATCACCGGGTCGCGCTCCCCCGCCAGCTTGGCAGCGCGTTCATCGACGCCGAGGTGACGCAGATCCAGACGTCGCACCGCCTGCACCCGGGCGTAGACGTTCTCGAGCTGGTGCACACCGAACAGCACCGCCGCTTCAAGGAGCGGACTCGGCTCAAGGAGGTGGCACCAGGCGCGATCATCGAGTTCTCGCGTCCCAACGGCTACCGCGAGCTGCTGCAGGTCATCGAGACGCACGCCTACGAGCTGAGCGAGGCACGCGGCGAGGTCGTCCCGCTGCCGGAGGCAACGCGCGACTGGTACACGTCCAGCTGGCTGCCGGCGCTGGCGGCCATCGAGTCGACGGGGCTCCGGAGCGCCTACGACTTCAAGACCGATGGCGACCGCTACCTGTGGACCTATCAGAAGCTGCAAGAGCTACAGGCGATGAACCCGCGGGCGACCTGGGCGGACGCGGCGGGCGTGCTGGCGGGCCAGCCGGTGCGGCGGCGCCACCGCGAGGAGACGCTCGCGGCCCGTCGGAAGCCGCTCCCACCGTGTAGGGGAACGATGCATACGGGCGAATCCTGGCCGAGGAGGAGTCGATCCTCGCCGCCTGCTGCGGGAGCTGTGGGACTTGGCTCCTGAGCCCTCTCCAATGCCACGATGGAGGTTCCGAGCTGTGACCGACGCGCCAAACGGATCCCCGCGTCTCCCGCCCCGCTGGGTGGTCGTCTCGGCCTGGGTGATCCACCGCGCGATCTATCGGTTCACGGGAGGCCGGAAGGGCCTTTGGCCTCCGAAGCCGAACCGTTGGGGGGCGATGCGACTGACCACGGTCGGGCGCCGCTCCGGCAAGGAGCGCAGCGCGATCCTCGGCTACTACGAAGACGGCGAACCTGGTGACCATGGCCATGAACGGCTGGTCGGAGGGCGAGCCCGCCTGGTGGCTCAACCTGCAGGCGCACCCGAACGCCACGGTCGAGCTCGCCGAGGGCGTGCGCCATGTCCGCGGCCGCGCGGCGCAGGGCGAGGAGCGGGAGCGGCTCTGGGTCCGATGGCGCGGGATGGGAGATGACGTCGACGGCTATGCCACGCGCCGCCCGTCCGGGACCGCGGTCGTCGTTCTCGAGCCGATGGCCAAGGCTGGGCCCTGAGGCCGTCGCCAACGCCTTGCCTCGCGTTTGCAGCACACGGCCGGCTCCGTCCGCCGGAGCCAGACCCCATTTGCCATGCCGCCGCTGACTACGCGGTTGCGGTCACCTGCGCTGCCCGGAAACGCAGCAGTTCGCTGATCCCTGCGTAGCCGAGCGCACGAAGCTGCTCGTGGGCCGGAGCCGGACCGCCCGCTGCCGCAGCCTGCTCCTCGCGGACTGCGTGGGCCGTGGCCTCGGCGAGACGAGCGCCGCCCCGGGCGAACTCGTCAAGTCTGGCCAGGGTCGGCCCGAGCTCATCCCAGCGCCCGGAGATCGTCAGCGCGATCGCGGGAATGAGGTCCGCGACATCCCAGGCGCGGTATCGATCCCAGAGCCGCAGACCCGACTCATAACCACGTAATCCGCTTGCAAGCGCGCCCGGGTCCCCGGTCATGACCTTGGGGAGCATCACTGATGCCGCCTGGACGCGCTCCGATTCGTCCACCATGCGGGCTGCCTGCGCATCGATGTCCGGAGTCAAAGGCCGACCATCGAGGACCTCGGCGGCCGTTTGGTAGCCGACAGCCGCGGCTCCCAACAGACAGAATGATGTGTCCGGGTTCGTGTCGACGAGCGACCTTAGCTCGCGGGTCGTGCTGTCGAGTCCGTCCCAATCGCCCCGCCCGAAGAGGATCAGTGCCTTGAGCGCATATGCGTGCTGGCGGGTGTGCGCGCTTCGAGGCGTGGAATCCGCCAACAGCCGTTCGGCCACCGCATCGGCTCGGCGAAGGTCGCCCGCCGTGCAGGCTGCCAGGCCGTACCAGGCGAGGGCTTCGGGCTCGTTGATCAGTGCGCCGGCTGGGATCAGGCGCTCGAACACGGTCTCATACAGCGAGACGGCATCGCCGATCCTGCCAGCCCACAGGTAAACCTGGGCCGTTCGCTGTGCGGCGTCGGCGAACCGCACCGCATCCGCTGACTCGAGGAATCGAGCGATCTCCTCCGTGCCGGAGACGTCGTTCGTGTACGCCGCGCGTTCGGCGAGCAGGCGAGCCAGCGAGACGTCGTCTCCGGACGCGCGTGCCGTCTGTGCGCCTTCGTCGAGCAGGCGAAGCACCTCGCCGTCGTCCGGCAGCCGCTGGAAATAGCCCCAGTTGAAGGTCGCGATCTCGAGCATGTCGGCGTACAGCTGTGCCGGGGGGGCGCCGCCGGCCTCGTTGTAAAGATCGGGCTCCCAGCCGATGCGTCCAGGCATCGTCGCCGCGCCCCTGTCGAGCGTACGCCCGGCCGACGGCCGCCTCCGCCGCCGCCCCCGCAGACCTGTCATCCGCGAGCTCGAGCGCACGGAGGTAAACCTCGAGCGCTTCCTCGTACGCATTCCGCCCCTCGAGCCGACCTCCGGCCGCCAGGTGGATGCGATACGCCTCTTGCCTCATCGCCGCCAGCCTGGCGCGGTCCTCCCAGACCCAATCGGCGTCGGGCGGCTTCATGGCCTCCCACCAGTGGTGAGCCAACGCCTCGAGATCGCTCGGATCGAGACCCTCGACCGCATATCGGGCGTGGAGCGCCATCCGCTCCGCGACCGGGAGTCGCCCGTAGGCGACGTCGCGAACCAACGCATGGTGGAACCCGTATGACGAACCGACGGGTGTGACGAAGCCGAGGTGGGCGCATCGCCCGAGAGCGGCTGCGACCTCGCCCGGCTGGCGCTCGCCGAGGAGCGCGGCATCCCTCACGTCGAATGTCTCGCCGGCAACGCTGGCACGGTGCAGCAGATCCCGCTCGGTGGGGGACAGCTCGTCGAGCCGGGCAGCGATCGCAGCCTGGATCGTCACGGGCAGTTCGGTGGGACGCGAACGCGCCCGCGCGAGCTCGATGACGAACAGTGGATTGCCCGCCGCCCGCGCGAGGGCCGGCGATCCGCCACCGCTGCCGTCTCCGACAAGCTCCACCAGCCGGTTGACGGCGTCCGTGTCGAGCGGGCCGAGATCGATCTGCACCCGATTTGCCGGGGGCGCAGGTCCGCACTTCCGACGAACTCGGGCCGCGCGGTCGCGAGCACCACAATCGGCGCGGCGAGCTCCGACGTGACGTGATCAATCACTCGGAGGAGCACCGGATCGGCCCAGTGCACGTCCTCGACGAGTACGGAGAGCGTCGCATGGCGTGCCACCGCTTCGAGGTACCGCCGCCACGCCCCCGCGATCAGCTCCCGCTGTTCGTAACGGCTGATCGCAAGGAGCCGCTCGTCGACGGCGAGGCCGGCGCTGTGGCATACGGCTGCGGCCACCTCAGGTCCGTCGTGCCCACCGAGAAGTGACGAGAGGCGGTCGTGAACGGCCTCCGGCGTCGCTCCCGCGATGTCGCCCTCGACCAGCTGGCGGAGCGGTGTGTTGATTCCGGTCTCCGTGCCCGGCCGGCAACGCGCCTGCATCACCCCAATTTGACTCGCTCGCCGGATGGCCTCGCTGGCGAGACGACTCTTTCCCTGGCCGGGTGGTCCGACGATGAGAGCGAGCATCGCCGTGCCCTGCCTCCCGATGTCGAAGGCTTCAAGCAATGCTGCGAGCTCGGCCTCTCGGCCAACGAACTCGACCTCTCGGGCCGCTTCGCCGGCGCGGAGCCCCGTGAACCGCCAGGCCTCGACGGCGCCGAGTCCCTTGAGCGGCAGGGTACCGAGTGGCTCGAACTGCGCGGCGTCCGACGTCGCGTCGTGGCACGTGGGCCCCACGATGATCTGCCCCGGCTCCGCGTCCTGCTGGAGGCGGGCGGCGATGTTGACGCATTCGCCGACCACCATCCGCTGGCGGTTCTCGACAGCGCCAAGGTCCACGAGGGCCTCGCCGGTCTCGATGCCGACCCGTACAGCCAACCCCGGGCCGGTCGAGGCAGAGCCCGACGACCAGCGGGCACAGGCATCGGCTGCGCGCAGCGCGCGCTCGGCGTCGTCAGCATGCGAGGTTGGGGCGCCGAATAGGGCAAAGATCGCGTCGCCGATGTACTTCTCAACCGTACCGCCACGCGCGGTGATCGTGGCGCTCATCTCCGCGAACGCATCGCCAAGGAGACGCTGCATCCGCTCGGGACCGAGCCGGAGCGTCGCATCGGTCGAGCCGACGACGTCGACGAAGAGACAGGTTACGAGGCGGATCTCGCTACGGGCGTCCACGTGCTGGCATTGTCGCGCTCGCTCGAGCTAAGCGTCAGCTGAAATGGACCCCGACTGGATGCAATCCGACCCCCTTAGCATGACCTTCGCCGCCCTCGCCGACCCCACGAGGCGGGCGATCCTCGCCCGCCTGGCGAGGGGACAGGCCACGGTCACCGAGCTGGCCGAGCCCTTCGATATGAGCCTGCCCGGCGTATCCCAGCACGGCGGTCGTTGTGCTCGGAAGCGGTCGGCCTGTCAGCCTCGGGCCATCTCCTCCTCGAGCCGATCCCAAGTCTCGATCGCGCGGTCCCCACCAGCGAGGGATCGCGTCGGGATCGGTCAAAGCCTTCCAGACGAGCTCTCGCGGCGCGTCGAAGCTGCGTTCCACCCGTGCTACCAGAGAGTGTCGACGTCGTACCTGGCAAGCTGGCGATCCGCGGTGACGAGGGTCAGGCCCTCCGCCTGTGCCTGCGCGACGAGCATCCGGTCGAACGGATCACGGTGGTGCGGCGGCAACCGACTCAACTGAACAGCATGGCCGTGCTCGATCGGGAGGGGCTGGACGCCGGAAGCGGCGAGCGCCTCTTCGACCAGCGCTTCCACCGAGCCGACGACCGAGACGCGGCCCGCGGCAGATTTCACCATCAGCTCCCATGTGCTCGCCGGTGAGAGATAGCGTTCATGGTCGGCGTCGCGTAGCGCCGCGTCGGCCGGACGGCTCAGCCGTTCAGGATTGGTCAGCCACCAGATCCAGGCGTGCGTGTCGAGGAGCAGCCTCAAGAACGACCCTCGAATGCGTCGAGCAGGTCATCCGGGAGGGGCTCGTCGAAGTCGTCACTGAGCGCGATGCGCCCGGCGAATTGCCCTGGCGTAAAGACCGGTCGCCCCACGATCGGCACCAGGCGCGCAATCGGCCGGTTGCGTCGGGAGATGACGATCTCCTCACCAGCGCTCACTCGCTGGAGGAGGCGCGAAAGATGCGTCTTCGCTTCGAACACACTCACGGTCTTCATGATCCACGATAATGATCTAGTTATCTAGTCTAGTCAAGAGTTGTCAGCTGGCGCGGCATCAGCCTCCCAACGGACCCCCTGCCGCATTTGGCCCCTGCAGCCTCGCTGGCCTCTGGCATCCTCTATCGATGCACCAGCGACCAGCCACCTGACCATCGCAGTACTGCCTCGCAGCCTGCGATCAGAGGCCGGCAGGACCTCGCCCGCTGCCCGACGCCGGACCGCACGGCGCCGTGAACGAACTGACGCGGTCACCTGGGCCTCTCGCTCGCGCACGACGCTCGGAGACGGACCCGGGAAGTGTGCTCGGGTCAGGACAGGGTGGCGACGAGCTCGACCAGCCGCGCCTGCGACTCCGGCCCCCAGGCCGACCCGCCCCACATCGACGTGGTCGGGCATCATCTCAAAGGCTTCGGTGAAGACGAGGCGACTCGGCGGATCGATCTCCCGATAAACGCCCCGGGCAATGGCCCGGCGGTCGCCGATCAGCTCTCCTTGGTTTGAGCTTCCTCCAGGAGGGTCTTGAGTGCCGTCAGGCGCTCCCGCCAGTACGCCTTCATCTCCTCTCCGGAGCTGGCGTCAGGCAGGTGCTGGTGCTGCAGCACCACCTGGGTCTTGGCCTTCCCCGTCGCGCTGAAGCTGACGACGATCCGCGTCGTGCCGTCTCCCCAATCGAAGCGGAGGGTGCGTTCAGCCTGAGAGCCGCGTTCGTGCAGCACCGCGCCAGGCAGCCAGCGGCCGCGTAGACCGGCGTCGACGAAGGCCGCTACGAGGCGCTCGACCGGCACGGCCACCGTCTTGCTCGCGCCGACCTCGAAGGTCCCGTCAGGACGGACGCCCGGGTCGCGCAGCCCGCGCGCTTGCTCGTACTCCACGATCAGCTTCTGGGCCCACCAGTTGCTGAGGCCGTGTTCGCTCGTGAGCCAATCGGCGATCTGTCGATACTGGCGGCCGGCCGCTCCCCACGCGTCGAGCAGCGAAAACCACTCCGCGCGTACTCGACCCGTCGCGCGCTGGACGCCGGACCCGGACGCGCGAGCCTCGCCCGCGGACGGCATCTGCTTCTGCTTCGCCTTCGGCTTCGGCTTCGAGGGATCGCGCACCTGTTCGGCGTGAGCGGTTGCCTTCATGCCTCGGAGGCCTGGCGCAGTCGAGCCACGTCGATCTTGCCCATCTGCAGCATCGCCTCCATCACCCGCTGGGACTTGGCTGAATCAGGGTCGCTCAGCATCTCGCCGAGGGCGACTGGAACGATCTGCCAGGAGAGCCCATATCGGTCCTTCAGCCAGCCGCAGGGCCCCGGTTCACCGCCGTCCCCCAGCTTATCCCACAGTTCGTCGACCTCCTCCTGGGATCGGCAGCTGACGAGCAGCGAGAGAGCCTCCGTGAAGTTGTAGTGCGGACCGCCGTTGAGCGCGTTGACGTCCTGGCCCTGGAGCTGGAAGTCGACCGTCATGACCGTCCCCTCGGGTCTCGGACGCGCTGATCCATAGTGGGTCACGTTGACGATCCTCGAGTTCGCGAAGATCGAGACGTAGAAAGTTGGCTGCCTCCTCGGCCTGATCGTCGAACCAGAGGGAAGGAACGATCTTCGGCATGGTCGGACCTCCTGGTGCGCTGCCTTCTGTGGTATTGGACTCCCGCGCTGACGAGAACTCATCGCTCCCGTGGTCCGGAACGATGATTTTCTTGCCTCTGCCCGGTCCCAGTGTGTAATCAAAAGGTCGGCTCACCGACGGCTCGGAAGAGAACGCCGAAGAGCCCACGAGGAGTGCCCCGCATGTCGACCAGAAGACCCACCGCCGAGCTCGAGGCGGCGTTCAGCAGCCCCGACGCTGACCCACGAAGCCACGCTTCAGCGTGTCGCCGATGCCTTCGCCGCGAAGTACCCGGCTCCCTTCCAATACACGGTTCGTGACGGCAACTTTGCAGCGAGGGCGGACCTGCGCTCGTCTTCCGCGTCGAACGTCCCCTTCGGGAGCTTCGATCGGTTCATTGCGTTCGCCCCACCGGTCGTCCTCTGATCGGACGCGCCGCGAGCTCCACGAGGCCGGCGGCCAGCTCGGCGGCGTCGGCATCGCCGAGCGTGGAGAGCGAGCGCCAGACGTGGAAGTCAGCCGCGGCACGCCCGGCCGCCTGGATCCGCTCACGACGACGGCCGCGGGCCCGCAACGGCTCGGTCAGGACCCGGCGGACCTCGTCGAGATAGGCGCCGAAACCGCGCTCGACGAACGGGCTGAGTGCAGGCACGAGAGACGCGTCGCGCAGGATGTTCGCCGTCATCGGCTCGGTTTCGCGATACCAGCGGTAGAGCTGGCGTAGGCCGGAGCGAAGCCGCTTACCGGCATCCGGGACTAGTCGCCAGGCCGCCGGATCGGGTCGGGGGTGGAGCGCCCGCCACTCTGCAGAGCAGGCGGCCAGAAGGGATCCCTCGTCGGGGAAGTGGTTGTAGACGGTCACCCGCTGAACGCCGGCGCGCCGCGCGACCTCGCTGATCTCGGTCGCGGCCGGTCCGACGGTTCGGTGGAGCTCGAGTGTCGCCATCGTGATTCGCCGCCGTGTGTCGTTCAGCCGCTCCGCGCGCCGCTTCAGCTCGTACTTGCGCTTCTCTGGCATTTCGATTTACTCCGTGTTGTCCCAATTTGACATCGTAGGCCGGATCCAGCCATCATTCGCCTTACGCCATGTAAAGCGAAAGGAGCGCAGAATGCAAGAAGCGTCTCGTCACTTGCTCGGCCCGGAGGATGGAGAATTCGTACAGCTGACCGCCATCGGAGTTCGTTTCATGATCGGCGGTGAGGCCACACGCGGCGCGTTCAGCCTCGTCGAGCACCCGCTGCCGCCGCGCTCGCTCGGAGCCCCTCTCCACACCCATCGGAACGAGGACGAATACTCGTACGTGCTGGAGGGCCGTGTCGGCATGCAGCTCGGCGACGGGGTGCTGGAGGCTGGACCGGGCGATCTGGTGACCAAGCCCCGCGGTGTGCCGCATACGTTCTGGAACCCGGGCGACAAGCCGGCGCGAATGCTCGAGCTCATCTCGCCTGCCGGTTTCGAGAACTACTTCCGGGAGATGGCGCCGCTGCTCGCGGCAGCCGATCGGGATGAGGCGGCAATGAACGAGATCCGCGCCCGTTACGGGCTGGAGATGGACTTCGGCACGATCCCCGTGCTCGCCGAGCGGCACGGCCTCCGGCTCGGGTAGCCGAGCAGGAGGCCCGCCGGGGCCATCCGCGAGGGACAGCACTCGCTCCGTCGGCGCCTCGACGACGATCTGGCGATACTCCTCGGAGCCCACCCTGTCCCTCGAGGAGATTTGGAATGCCAAGGCCGGCCGCCGTGCTGGACCCACCCCGGCGTCGCGCGGCCTTCGACCGGATCGACGCGGCGATCACCGAGTCCCTTGCCCGCTCAGGCATCGTCGTCCTGCGCCTGGGGCTTGGGCTCGTCTTCTTCTGGTTCGGAGTGCTCAAGTTCTTTCCGAACCTCAGTCCCGCCGAGGAGCTCGCCGCCCGGACGATCGAGCGCCTCTCGCTGGGCGTCGTTCAACCAAACGTTTCGGTGCCGGTCCTTGCCGCGTGGGAGACGCTCATTGGACTCGGCCTGCTCAGCGGACGCTTCCTTCGCGCCACCCTGCTGCTGCTGGCCGTCCAGATGATCGGGACCGCCTTGCCGCTGGTCTTCTTCCCCGCCGAAACCTTCAGCGTCGTTCCTTTCGCGCCGACGCTGGAGGGCCAGTACATCATCAAGAACATCGTGCTGGTCGGCGCCGCGATGGTGATCGGAGCGACGGTCCGCGGGGGTGGCCTCGAGCCTGAGCCGCCGCCAGGACGCGACGAATATCCGACCTAGGGATCCTCGAGCGTCTGGTCGACCGAGAGGTAGCGCGGATCCATCCGCACGTGCAGGATGGAGACGCCGTCGGAGTGCAGCGCATCGCCGATCGCCTCATCGAGCTGATCGTCCCGGTTGACCCGCACGCCGCGAGCTCCGCAGGCCTGGGCCACGGCGGCGAAGTCGATCGGCCCGAGATCCGTGGCCACGACGCGCCCCGGATGGGCAGCCTCCTGGTGCATCCGGATGGTGCCGTACATGCCGTTGTCGAAGACGATCGCTACCAGTCGGATCCCCTCGCGAACGGCCGTCTCGACCTCGGCCATCAGCATGGCGAAGGCGCCGTCGCCGGCCATTGCCACGATGGTCCGGTCCGGCTCGGCGAGCCCACTGGCGATAGCCGCCGGGAGGGCGTAGCCCATCGCCCCCGAGGTGGGCCCGAGGAATCGGCCATCGACAGGGACCGGCAGGTAGCGGGCCGCCCAGCCGCCGAAATTGCCCGCGTCGATGGTGAGAATCGTGCCGCGAGGGAGGTGTTCGCGAAGCGTGTGCATCACCGCAGCTGGATTGACCGGGCTGGACGGTTCCTCGGCCGGAGGAGTGGAGGCTGCCAGGAAGGCAGTTCGGTCGGCGTCGTTCTGCGCTCGACGGCTGGTGACCTCCGTTCCCGCCGACGTGTGTCCCAGCGCCAGGTCAAGGAAAGCGCCGAGGTCTGCCGCGATGACCTCGTCCGGCTGGCGGCGGTCACCCTTGAAGCCTGGCTCCAGATCGACCTGGATCAGCCGCGTCCCGCTGGCCGGCAGCTCGTAATCGAAGGTCGTCAGCTCGGAGAGCCGGGTCCCGAGCGCAAGCCACAGGTCGGCCTCCGCCATCCGGCCGCGTACGGTTGCCGGCCCGCCGAGACCCGTCATGCCCAGGTACAGACGGTGCTCGTTGGGGAAGGAATCGGGTCGTCGCCATGCCGCGACCACGGGGACTTCCAGGGACTCGGCGAGACGCACCAGCAGGTCTCGAGCCCCCGAGCGAACAATCCCCGAACCGGCCACGATGATCGGTCGTGACGCCGCCGCGACCGCCTCCAGGACGCGGGCGACGGATGCCTCGTCGAGACTGGGCGGCTCCCAGGGGAAGCCAGGGTCAGGCTCCCTCGGCCCGGCCGTCGCCTCCTCGTCGAAGACGTCCTCGGGGACCGAGAGGAGCACCGGGCCCGGCCGGCCGGACGTCGCCATCCCCAGGAGGGCGTCGACCGCCTCCGCGAGGTCGTCGGCCGAAGCGACCTCGAGGGCGGCCTTGCATAGCCCGCCGATCGTCTCGACGAGATCGACCTCCTGGAAAGCTTCACGACCACGGGCCGCGCGCGGCACCTGGCCGATGATCGCCAGGAGTGGCGTCGAGTTCTGCAGTGCCGTGTGAAGGCCAATCGCCAGGTTCGCGGCGCCCACCGCGCGGGTCGCCATGCAGACGGCGGGCTTGCCGGTCAGCGACCCAAACGCCTCGGCCATGAAGGACGCGCCACCCTCGTGGCGCGTCGCCACGACGCGGATGCGGCTGTCGTGGAGCGCGTCCAGGAGGCCGAGAAAGCTCTCCCCCGGGACCGTAAATGCATGACTGACCCCCCATCGAACGAGGGAGCGGACTACGATGGCGCCACCAGTCGCCACGGCGGGGCCCTCCTGACGCGTTACAAAGCTGCAACGGGAGACGCGCGAGGGGGCTTGCGCCCCTCGCCGTAGCGACCCAGTCTACCGACTCGGGCGGACGGATCCGTCCAAGGAGGGATCAGGAGGAGAGCACATGACCTTCGAAGAGCGCGAACGGGTCATCACATCCCGCGATCCCGGGGTGACACCCGCCGGGACGGCCCCTGTCGTCGATCCATATGCACCCGCCGCCGGCGCCGCCGTCCGCGAGCGCCGCGTCGACTATCGTCCCAGCGGCACCGAGACGGCGCGACGAATCGTCGTTTTCGTTTTCGGGCTCATTCAGGCCCTGATCATCCTGCGGATCGTCCTGCTGCTCGTGGCCGCCCGGGAGGGCAACGACCTCGTCTCGTTCGTCTACAGCATCAGCGAGATCTTCGTGGCGCCATTCCGCGGCATCCTAGGGATCGACGAGGTGAGCGCAGGGTCGTCCTCGCTCGATATCGGCGCCATCGTGGCCCTGATCGGCTGGACGCTCATCGAGCTGCTCGTGATTGCCCTGCTGAACATCTTCCGGCGCGATCCCGTCGCCTGAGCTCGTCCAGCCACTGCGCAGTCTGATGGCCCCTCGCGGATGAAGCTGAGCGAATGGCGCAAATCGGCCCAGGGTCGAAAGTTCATCGCCGGACCCCGGCTGGCAGTCCTGAACGAAGCGCTGGCCGGGGTTGGAGCTGGCGTTGACCCCGAAGCCTTTGTGGACTGGACCGACGATCCCGAGAACCGCATCACCGTCCTGGCGGCGGCGGAAGCTGGCATGGCGACGGTGAATGTCCGGGCCGGAGTGGGCCCCGAAGGTGCACGAGCCTCGGCTCGCCTCCTTCGCTGGGGGCGCGTGCAGGCCAGCGAGCTCAACGCAGAGGTCCAGGGGGGTCATCGGCTCGTCACGTGCCAGCTCGAAAGTATGGTTCTCAAAGGCGGCGACGCCGACGCAGACGCGGTGGCTGAGTGGATCACACACGTATACC